>JAAZIX010000032.1 GCA_012800655.1 Clostridiaceae bacterium
AGGTAGATACCACCTGGGCATCCATAACACTTTTGACATGGCCGTTGCGCGGGTCGGTCAAGATTATAAGTCCCATAATGTAGGGCAGATTCTGTCGGTGATTCTCGCCGAAACCGCCTATCCACTTAATGCCGCCGACCTGAGCGTTCATTAAATACGCCGGCATGGCGTTGCACCAGGCTTCGTGGCCGATGTCCGACATATCCGTATTGATTTTCGGCGGAGCTACGACGCGGCCGGTACCCAGTTCCCTGAAAAGAGTGTCCAGCGTCTCAATGGCCATAGCCTCATCCAGATATTTTGCCGTCTCGCTGGTATTGAGAATTAAAGTTTGCATTGAATCCACCTTTCATTGACTAACTGTCTGTCTCTGCACGGTTAGCCCTATCTATGGGAAATTATAAATTTGGGGTTAAACCATGTCAACGAATGCGCTATCTGCTTTTCACGGTAGCGGGCGCCTAATTGAGCAGGAAGTCCGCTAGCTTGACGATTCTGATTCCGTCTTGGGTCACGGGATAGTCGCAGCTCCCGGCGATGACGATTTTGTCGTAGTTGTCTCGAATCATCCGCAGGGGGGTCAGTTCCCGCTCGCGGGTGCCGGGCTCGTTCATGGATTCGGTCACTTGAATATACCGTTTTTCATTGGTACCGGTAGCAATGAAGTCGACTTCTCTGCTGTTCACCTTACCGATAGCCACATCGTAACCACGGCGGAGCAGTTCGAAATAGACGATGTTTTCTATTACGTGTCCCGTGTCCATATCTCTGAAGCCGAGCAGGTAGTTGCACAGTCCGATGTCTACTATATAGTACTTGCCCAGGGTGCGGAGATATTCCTTTCCTTTGATATCGAAGCGTTTGATTTGATAGAAAATGTAGGAGTCCAGTAGCGCGCCGACATAGGCCTGAACGGTGTGGACGGAAGGGTTCCCTTTGCGGTTTTGGTTCAACAGCTTTTCATTGACAAGGGTATTGCTGATCGATGTTATGGACGTTGTGTTGCCGATGTTGTCGGCTAGAAACAAAATAATCTTTCGTAGCAGGTCGGGATCGGTGATTTGCCTTTGTCCTCGATGGCGTTCACGTTCCAGGATATCACGCACTACAACAGTTGAATAGATGCCGTCCAGCAGAATCAGCGCTTTGTCCATATCTAAACCGACATCTGCGATGCCGGGCATTCCGCCAAAACGTATATAAGCCTCCAGAAGTTCCCGAGGCTCGTAGCTTTCGTCGTCGGCAGCGTAGATTCGCTTGCGCATGTCGCCGGAGGGGCTTTTAACCTCCTTGACCGTGTACCCGTGGAAGTCCAAGAACTCGCGGAAGGAAAGCGGCAACATCTTAATTTCCACACTTCGCCCGGCTAGATAGGTTGCGTACTCGGAAGAAAGAAGATATGCGTTGGAGCCGGACACATATATGTCGCAATCAAAATCCACCCGGAATGAGTTGACGGCATCCTGCCATTGGTCTATGCGCTGAATTTCGTCGAAAAACAGATATGCGCGTTTGTTTCCCGGCAGGCGCTCCTTCACGTAATCGTATAGATCTTCCGCGGTCATTCTGCGAAAGCTCATGGATTCAAAATTCATTTCAATGATTTGCTCGTCCGCTATTCCGGTCTCGCGCAGATGGCGGATCATTAGCTTCAGTAGGCTGGATTTCCCGCAACGACGAACTCCGGTGATAATTTTAACGAGCTCGGTATCCTGAAATGCGATCAACCGGTTCAGATAAAGATCGCGGGGGCGTAGTTCACTTTTTCGCATTTTACCACCTCCGAGCAAATCGTAGCACAAACTTTTATTTTTTCAAGTTTATGCTATCAATAGCACAAACTACAAATTTTCTGAAGTTTATGCTATCCATATATTGGCGAAGCTGTTTTTGCCAGGCGAGTGAGGGGCGATGGAGTAGGAGTCGTGGCGGTAAAAGATCAGACGGGGTGAGAGCACGGCGGGAGGTTAGCCGCCGGGAGCCGTTGCGTTCTTATATGAAATCAAAATGTGGGTCGGCGCGAACAGAAGCGCTGACAGGATCAGCAATATCGACCTGCTCATAATTCCGCTGAACAGAAATACCGTTGCGGGAATGACGGAAAGGGCCAGGGCCTTGAAAATGCTGTTTTTGTGCCACATAACGGCCCAAAAAACACAGTAAAGTGCCACCATTAGGGAATTGATGATAAGATAAACCGTAAACGCTATATTAGATCCCCAGCCGAAGCAGGTTCCGGGAATATTTACGATCATGAAGGCAAAACAGCCGAATCTGCCAACCTGTTCAATCATCTCGACGGGCTTATTTTTCCATTTGTTCTCAAAGCCGTCCTTACACTTAATCGCGTATATGATGTTCGGGATCATAATCGCAATTATGAAGGCCAAGCCGGACGCGTTAAACCATTCCATATAAGTATCTCCCTTCACCGTAGGTACACTTTCATTTTACACGGACAATATCTGTTTCTTACGCTCATTTTCTATACTACCTTTCAGTAATGATTTGCGAGGAGGCGAAATAATGCGGGAGATGTTAAAGAACCCGGCGGTAGCGGCTCCGCCGATGATCATTCTCCAGGGCTTTCTGGTAGCGCTGTCCGCGAATGCCGTGATCGGAGCCTGGGCTTTTATCCCGCTTGCGTTGATATATTGGCTGTCGATAGTCTGTGTGGTGAAGCCGAACAGGGCGAGCTTTGCCGAAATGATGCGAAAACCGCAGAGCGGACTGCTGTGGCAACTACTGCCATATATCCCGGCGGCATTCACCCTGGTGGCATTTGTCTGGGGCCTGCGGGTAATCACCATAACGCCGTTACTTACGGCTCTGTCCGTTGTCTTTATTATCATCAATCCTGTGATGGAGGAGATGTTCTGGCGGGGCTGGTTGCTGACGCGGCTTCCCTGGAGCCCGGCCGGCAACGTTATTTATTCCACTCTTATGTTTACTTTGAGCCACTTCGGGATGTGGGGCGTTTTTTCAATTACGATAAGAGCCCCCATGATGATAGCGCCGCTTCTCATTATGGGAGCGCTCTGGTCGGTTGCTTTTCTTAAGTCGGGTAGCCTGCGCCACTGCATCATCGCCCACGCCTTGGTTGACACTTTTAACCTGTCGATTTGGGTGTTCCTGAACTTATATATTCCTCCGGTAGTTTGATGCCGTTATATCATGGTTGGCGTTGAATTAGCGGCTTAATGGACAAGCGGTTTAATGGAGAAGCGATTTAACGATCCCTACTTCATCATTGATCTCACTTTAAAGTTGCTTCGTCCGTCATTTTTGCTTCAATCTCCGCGATGAACTCGTCCATGGCGGCATCGACTTCATGCCCGTGTCCTTCCATCAGGTGCCCTCCGCTCTCAAACAGTAGCAGGCGGTGGTTTTGGAAACGGGGCGCCGCTTTTTCCATGGCGGCAACGTCGACCAGCTTGTCGTCTCTGGCGCCGATGATCAGGACCGGGCAGGCGATCTCTTCAATGGGATAGTCGTCGTAGTTTCGGGCCATGTCGGGGTTCGTGACTTGGGCGTCGAGCTTCATCCCGTCCTTGCGCGAGTATATGGGGAGCATGCTATATATCGTATCCGGATCCATGCCCATCATCGGTGAAAATAATCCTCTGAAGCTCCACATAACGAAGTCATTCAGAGTAAAGGGCGGGGGGCCCTGCCAGCCGCTTACGCTTTGCGGCGGGCTCGTTTCCGGCATGGCCGAAGAGTAGAGGATTAGTCCCTTGCAACGTTCCGGATAGTCCAGGGCAAAGCGGATGGCCGGCGTGCCGCCGGCGGAGGTGCCGAGCATATACACCTGCTCGATTTTCAGCGTATCCAGCAGCTCAGAGTAGGCGGCGGCCTGTGCCTTTACACTTGGATCTTTCGGCATGTCACTGCCGGGATAACCAAAGCGGGAGGGAGCCAGCACTCTGTATTTGTTCTCCTTCCCCGCCACGGCATCATAGGCCTGGTCAAAGCCGCCGCTGATACCGTGGGCGACCAAAATAGTCGGCCCTTCTCCTCTGTCGACATAGCTCATCTGTCCTTTGGGCAGATCCGCGACCTTGGCGCCGTATGATTTCAGCCTGGCGTCGGCCTCTTTCAGCGCGCTCTGGAGGGTAATCGCCTGCGCGGCCGCCCAGATGCCGAGCAACGCGACCAGACCCAAAACGATAAATAGCACTATACGAGATTTCTTTTTCTTCATTTGTTTAATTCCCCCTTACCTGTTCAAAAAATGTTTTGCTGAAGCTGTGCACATGCTCGGCGATCAGGGTGCGTGCCTCGACTTCGTATTCCGGTTCGCGATCACAGCGGAGCAGCAGAAAATAAATCGGGGCATAGAAAGCCAGGGCCAGAGTTCTAGGGCTGTGGCCGGTACCGTTCTTCGGCGGGGGCATCGCGGCAAATAGTTGTTCCTGATAGTAGAGGGGATCCTCGATGTACAGCTTTGTCAGCAGATCGCCCAGCTCCTTGTCCTCAAACTGTGACAGAGTCAACATCCGCCGCAGTCCGCTGACGGTCGGATCATGCAGAAACCAGGAGAATAAGCCGTTTACCATAGTTAGAAGCTGCTCTTTACCGATGGAGGCGAACACTGCCGCATCCTGCGAGCCGCTTTGCCAGCCGAGACCGATCTGTGCCGCCTGTTTGTGATATGTCTCTGTCATCTCGTCAATGATGGCGTCGAAAATTGCCTGCTTACTTGCGAAATGATTGTACAAAGAGGGGGCTCGGATACCCACGGCTCGGGCAATCTCCTGTACGCTCACCGCATGGTAGCCTTTCTGAGCAAACAGCTGAAGCGCCTGCCGGATAATTTTGTCCCGTGTTGATTCCATATGCGCACCTTTCCTTTCTTGCAGGCCAACGAAGAGCAGACTCATGAAGGATCGGGTCAATGAACGCCCAGACTAATGATCGTTAGCCTGCAAGCGGGATTATAACTAACGATCATTAGTATGTCAAGCTACCAGCGTACCCTACATATATTGAGCGCGAAAAGTTGCTCTTCGCGCTCAATTTGACATGAGGCACTACGGCGCGCGTTGTCCCGCAAATAATGTCGATGAAAAAGTTATCGTTGCCCCACAAATAAATTTCGTTGAGAAGCGCGAGCGACTCGTGAATGTCAATAACCGGTAAATATTTCACCCCCCCCAACGCCTCCCAGCTACCCCGCAACCCGTTTTTCAGTTCCGACACCCTCCTACTTTGTCCTAAAAGCAAATTTTCAGTTCCGACCCCTTCAAGAATTCGCCCTAAACCATTTTTTCAATCCCGCCCCCCTTCAAAAAACCTCTCCCAGTCAAATTCACGCTCCCGCCACACCAAAAACCTATCCTAACCAATTTTTCAGATCCGGCACCTTCGGCAGGGTGTCGGATCTGCATTCCTGGGAAAGAACAGCGAAAAGCCCGGCGATGAACTATCCCGCAACCGGTTTTTCAGTTCCGACACCCTCTAAAAACTCCTCCCAGTCAAATTTTTACTCCCGACGTCCCAAGCAGGGTGCCGGATCTGCATTTCCGGGCAGGAACAGCGAAATGAGCGCAGTGAGTGTCGGATCTGAATTTTCGGGGAAGAAAGGCGCGTCGGATCTGATTTTTTGGAATGAAGAAATTTTTGGGGAGGGAGGCAGAGTGCCGGATCTGAAAAAACGGGAGGGCAAAGAGGCAAGATAGGATTCGCGGCTCGTCAAATGTTCGTTATTGCGAGCGAAGCAGTGAATTGACAGGGATTTTGTGGCAATTTATCATTCAAGGGCGGAGCTTGCTCTAGGAGACCGAGATTTCCGGTGGAGGTGGATATGACAGAGAAGACATACGAGACGGGATGTGGCACGATTCATTATTGGGTAAATATGATTGATGCCGATAAGGTAACATTGGTTTTTCTTCCCGGTCTGACTTCCGATCACAGATTGTTTGACAAGCAAATCGAATATTTCCAAGGCAAATACAATGTCTTTGTGTGGGATGCCCCCGCACATGCCGCTTCGTGGCCGTTCGAATTTAAATTCACTTTGCCGGACAAAGTTAATTGGTTAAATGAAATGCTTGAGCGGGAGAATATGACCGGGCCCGTTATTGTCGGCCAATCCATGGGCGGCTTTGTGGGACAGGTTTTTGCGGAACTATATCCCGAAAAATTAAAGGGTTTTGTGGCTATTGATTCTATACCTATTCAAAGAAAATATATGAGTGACAGAGGACTAAGGATGTTGAAAAATATGGAATCCATGTACGCCCGTTTTCCCTGGAAATTATTGTCGAAAGTAGCGGTTAAAGGGTCGGCGACTTCCGAATACGGCAGAAAGCTGGCACGTGAAATGATGACGGTTTACGAGGGGGACAGAAGAAGATATTTTCGGATAGCCGGTCACGGCTTTATAATTCTTGCGGAAGCAATTGAGAAAGATTTGCCATACGCTATTACATGCCCGGTTTTACTGATTTGCGGTAGAAAAGATAGGATACGTTTTTGCGTCAAAAGTAATAAGGCATGGCATAGGGATACCGGCATTCCCCTCGAATGGATAAAAGACGCGGGACATAACGCAAATACGGATCAGCCGGAGATCGTAAACGGCTTAATAGAATCTTTTCTTAACGAAAACGGCTTAGGCTGAGAAATAGCAAAACGCGATAATATCTATGAAAGACGCGTGACGAAACTCCTGAGAGGCTGGGCGAGAGTGGCGTTGGCGCTGTTTTCGGCAACTTTGAAGGTTAGGGAACGTCGGGAACCGTTGTTGAATCTGGCGCGGTCGCGATAGTTGGGAAATTGCCCAGTGCGAGTGAGGTAGCGGAGCCTAACGGTGATTTTCGGGGGTTTATGGCACTATTTTTGGCAAGATTTCAGTTTTTGCGACATCGGGAACCGTTGTTGAATCTAGCGCGGACGCATTAGTTGTAAAGTTGCCTAAAAGCAAATTAGGCGAGTGCGGCTCTCTGAGCAAAGCGCAACTGAGCAGAACGCAACTGAGCAGAAAGCCAATCAGAATGCCAGGAGGGCGACAATTGAATCACGAGCGTGGTTCAGTGTAAAATGAAAGGCAAGGATAAATAAAACTGCGTGCCGCCGGATGCGCCGCGTGGTTAAGAACAGAAGGAGCAGTACAAAATGAAAATTGGTTATTTAACAGCCTGTTTGCCGAAGAGATCACTTGAGTACAAAATGCAGCTCGCCCGGGATTTGGGTTTTGACGCTCTTGAGGTCGCATGTTGGCCGCGCCTCAATACGCGTGATTACTCCTCGTCCGACATTGACGCCAAGACGTTGACGCAGGACGAGGCGGATGAGATTGTCGGCAAGGCCGCCGAGCACGGTCTCGTCATTTCCGCCCTGGCCTATTACGATAATAATCTGTCTGCCGACCCAGAGGTACGTGCGTTCGTCAACCAGCACAGCCGCGACGTCATCAAGGCCGCCGGTATGCTCAAGGTTCCTTATGTCGGTGTTTTCATCGGTCGCGACATAGCCCTCTCTATTGAGGACAACTTCCCTGCTTTCCAGACCGTCTTTACGGATTTGACCGCCTATGCCACCGCCCATAATGTCGGTCTTATGATAGAGAACTGCCCGATGGTCGGCTGGCAGCAGATGGGAGCCCCAGGGACGATCTCCTTCACGCCGGAGCTCTGGCGGGAGATGTTTGAGCGTGTTCCGGCCGCCAACTTCGGCCTCAACTATGACCCGTCACATATGTTGATTCAGGGCCTTGACTACATCGCTCCGATTTACGAGTTCAAGGACCGCATTTTCCATGCCCACGCCAAAGACAGTGAAATCGTGCCGGGGCAGATCGCCGATATGGGTTTCCGTAACTTCCAGCTTAAGAAGAATAGATCGGACACATTCTGGAATTACCGCATGCCCGGACTCGGGCAGATCAATTTCCCCGAGTTCGTGAAGGCGCTGAAGGTCGCCGGCTATGAGGGTGTTCTGAGCATCGAGCATGAGGATCTGGCTTTCCACGCTACCGAAGAGTTGATCGTTAAGGGCCTCAAGCTCGGGATCGACTACCTGCGCTTTGTTGATGAAGCCACGGACGCGATGCTGAATGGGTGAATATATACCTTCTTACATTCCGGACGGCTACCGCTCGCGTCTGGATCTGTATCAGACGCAGGATGCGATCGGCCTGATTAAGCGTAGCTTTGAGAGCAATTTGGCGCGGGCTTTAAATTTGAAGCGCGTCTCGGCGCCGCTGTTTGTCGATCCTGCGTCGGGGCTCAATGATAATCTGCACGGTACGGAAGAGCCAGTGAGTTTTACGGTTCCCGCCGCTCACACCACCGCGGAGGTCGTGCATTCGCTGGCCAAGTGGAAGCGTCTGGCTCTGCACCGCTATGATTTTCGAATCGGCAAGGGCCTCTACACCGATATGAATGCAATTCGGCGCGAGGAGGATCTCGACAATCTTCACTCGATTTATGTGGATCAGTGGGATTGGGAAAAGATCATTCCCGCCGAAGCCCGCACTACCCGCTATTTGGAGGCGACCGTCCGCGCGATTGTCGACAGCATTTGGCGTGCCGCCGAAGTAGTTGAAGTGCACTATCCGCAATGCCCGTCCGTGATCGATCGCGAAGTTTTCTTCATCACGGCTCAGGATCTGCTCGACCGCTATCCCGGCCTGTCTCCCGCCAAGCGCGAAGAGGCGATCGCTAAAGAGCATCATACGGTGTTTGTCAGTCAGATCGGCGGACCGCTCAGTGACGGGCGACCCCACGACGGCCGTGCTCCCGACTACGATGACTGGTCGCTCAACGGCGATTTGCTCGTTTATCATCCGACGCTGGACTGTGTTGTTGAGCTTTCCTCGATGGGTATCCGTGTTGATCCGGAGACCCTGGATCGACAACTGACCACGGCGAATTGCGACGATCGCCGTGTCCTGCCTTTCCACAAAATGCTTCTGGCCGGCGAGCTACCGCTGACCATCGGCGGCGGTATCGGACAGTCGCGGCTTTGTATGGTACTGCTCGGCAAGGCGCATATCGGTGAAGTTCAGTCTTCGGTCTGGGACGACCATACCGTTCAGGTGTGCGAAGCCGCCGGTGTGACGTTGCTGTAGTTGAGTCGGTTGCGGTTGAATTGCGCTTACAGAATCCGCGCGAAGCCGCTTTATAAATGAAAAGCCCCCGACAAACGGGGGCTTTTTTGTTGCTTTTTACTGGATCGGCGACCGGAGTCGCGCCGGTGTTTTGGCTACTCGAGATTATTCGGCAGCTTCTTCAGTAGCTTCCTCGGCTGCGGGCTCTTCGGCAACTTCGGGCTCGGGAACGTTGAGCGTCATCTTCGGCAACGCGGCAACCTTGGCCTTGAGTGTGGTCGAAGCGTCATACTCAAGATTGAAGAAGACGTAGAAGAAGGCCGGCACGTTCAGGAAGAAGAGGAAGGCGATCTGGAAGAATTCGCTGATAACGCCGCGCCAGAAGCGACCCTGGGCAAAGCGGACGATCATGTCGACCAGAGCGAACACGAGCATGGCAGCCAGAGCAATCAGGATGACCCAGGCCAGAATCTTGCGAACGCCGGCCTTTTTATCCAGCAGACCGCTGTAGAGTAGCGTGTAGGCTGTGAGGATCGCGACCGTGCTCAGGAAGGCGAGCGAAGGATACCAGCGACCCCACTCAATGGCCCAGAAGACGAATGCGCCGATAATGACCACACCGATAAGAATTACGGAGATGGTCTTGAGAACCGGTAGCAGTTTCTCGGCAAAGCCCTTGGTCTCCGGCAGTTTCTTCAAAACGAATTCACAGGCCAGGTAGAGAGCCAAAACAACGAACAGCGGCATCATCATGGCGTAGTTGATAGCCAAGTTGACGCCGAAGCCGCTGGCCTGCTCATAGAAACGGATTAGCCAGAGGGCCAAGGTCAAACCGACGCCGACGGACGGCTTCCCGGAAAGGAAGGCGGCCGGCAGAGCCAAGCTGACGAACAGCCACAACATGCTGTTATTACCCGTGATAATAAATACTACAATCCAAATCGCTACGGGCAATAGGAACGAGAGAAAAAGTAGCCATTGTGTAAGGCGACTGTTCCCTTTTTGTTTAACGGTGTTTTCCATTAGAGAGTACCCCCTTGTTTTTCTGTACGACGTTACCAGCTCGTAGCGTCGCATACATTTCGAAATGCTGAGGTAATTTTAACATGTAAAAGAAGTAGCAGTCAAATCAGTTTGTGAAATGGAGAGAAGATGGAGAGAAGATGAGAAGATTGTCCTCCGTAGCAAAGAGTAGCAACAGTGGATCGTTAACGATCCACTGTTGCTATGCAGGAGGGAACTATGGCTAGAACCAGAAGGGAAAACATTTGCGTATTAGGTTCCGCACGTAGCTGGCCTTCGGGATCTTCGCCTAAAACGACAAATCGTCGGGCTCGGTGATTACCGTCTGATCGCGCGATTGAATGTGGTTAAAATTGGTCAGTTTCGGCTCAGTTTTTCGTTAAAAGCGAAAGCCCTCGGGGGGCGAGGGCTTCCTTAACATCTAATGAGCAAATCAGGGGCTTTTACTCATTTCGAGGAGAAATGGATTTAGGCTTGTCTCCGGTAGCCAGTATACAGTTTCATGGGGGCCATGAAAACAGTAGACTTAAATGAAGTTTAAGCATTTGCCTGGATGTGATCTATCCGGATTTTGTCATATTTTCAAAATTATATAAAAATTTTTATCTAATTTATTAAATTCATCAAAGAAACTTTTAGATTCTTCCGTCCGGAGTGGTTTTCGCCTCACTTTTCGGGAAAAGCGAAAGCCCCCGGGGGCGGGGGCTTTCTTAGAAGTAAATGAGCAAATCAGGGGCTTTTACTCATTATGAGGGGATCGAAGTTATGCTCGATTTCGACGGCGCAGGGTCGTCTTGGTAACGAGTAACACTGGCATCATAGCGCACAGTTCCGGAAAGATCAAGTCGGACTGTTGTCGCCACGACCGAACGTGGGTGCAACTTCAGTTGGTTTCAGTCGGTGTCTTGCCCGAAATATCAGTAGATTCTGTCTCATCGAGCGCTTTAAAACATACACACTACCAACCAATACATTTAAACCTGCAGAATCTTCCGCAGATTCAAAGTACTATGGCAAAAGACTACTGTATTGGGAGCGGGTCAACTATCAAATATTTGTCATATGTATAAAAATTTTGCTGTAAAAGCTTTAAAAGCCGGATGAAGTACGCCACTCTACAATGTCATATATCGTGAAATATCCTCTGTTTAGCTGGAGGACACCGGAGAACTATGTCAGCTTTTTACGTTTTGTGTTGCCGGATATAAATATTTTGTCTTTGCTGCTGGATTTTAAAAACCGACTGTACTATACTGTTACATACCTATCATTTGAAAAAGTCGGGGATATCGCGCAGTGAAGAACTTTTGACGCGGTCCTGCTTTTTTCCGGGGGGGAGGTGAGTGCAAATGGTTTTGCCCCGATTTTACACTACCGATAAAGAGATAGACAGAGAGACACTTTCGCGGGAGATCCTGTCACGTCTTGGTGACGGTGATAAGCCGTCTGTTGCACATCATGAAACCATTGGCGAGGGGGCGCTTTTCCACTGCCACATAACGGCTCCCCGGGTCAGTACCGGGCCGTACTGTATTGTTGACTATCACTGGCACGCATTCATTGAACTGATATACATGCTCAGCGGCAAGGCTTTTGCGATTATCAACGGAGAAGAGCACACCTTGTTGCCGGGAGATCTGTTGTTCATCAATTCTCGTGAAAATCATACAATTTTCGGATGGCCGGAAACAGCTTACGTCTGTTTGCGTATAGCCCCCGATCTGCCGCTGATTCTCGACGAAGAAACTTTCCGCAACATTATGCCGCTTCATTTTCGCACGGACACATCGTTGCCGCGTCGCTATTTCCGTGCACAAGACATTGCCACGACGCCACTGC
>JAAZIX010000033.1 GCA_012800655.1 Clostridiaceae bacterium
CGAAGCCACATGTACCCCGCGTTCCGCGTCATAGACAACGTATTTGGGCGGCACACGTAATTTGCAGTAATGAACCTGATGCTCCTTGTTCTGATAGCGGTCGGAGTAATTGAAAACGGTCGTATGCTCTTTTGGACCGACGAGCGCGGGAAGATCGAAGTGAGCGTTGATAAAGGGAACCTGCCAAAACGTAATGGCGCTCCAGCCGCTGACGCAACAGATCCCCGCCAGTTTTGGATTGGCATGCTTGCGGTTGTTTTCTGGGCATCTGTTGCGGCCGGCACCTCTACCCGACCGACTACCACGAGCGGCAATGGCTCGCCCAAGGTTACCGCCTGCTCGTTTGTCGCGGCTCTCGACGACCCGCTCGAGGCTTTCACCTACTCGATTGTCGGCTTCTATGTTGTTGCGCCGGGCACTCCCGACAGTCTGTGTGCGGTTCACGCGCTGGCCTCCAAAAAGCAAATTCTGATCCGTGATGACTGCCTCAATTATACCCGGAGGCGGCACCATGTGTCAAGCAAATCGCACTACATAAAAGAAAAAGTAATTGTCGAAAAAGCGACAAAATAACTATAAGAAAGAGATATATACTACATATTTATATATGGCAAAATTTGGCCAGAAATACAACAAAATCACAGCAGTGATGTGGTAAAAATGCAAGAAAATCACGATGTTGAAGAGGAGAAGAAATATATATTAGAAGAAATATACAAGTGATAGGAGGATGGGGTGTCGAAAAGCCTGTTGCGGAATCAGGTGGCGATTCTCAAGCTGGGCTTGCTCCTGCTGCTCAACGGCGCGGTTATGGAGGTGTTCCACAAACAACTGCTCCTGACTACTTTCGATCCGGAATGCGCCCGTCTGATCGGTTGGCCGAATACGCTCATCTACTACGGCATTATGACGAAACCTTCGTTGACTGCGGTTGTCGTGTTCAATACGGTTTGTGAGCGAAGAGAGCCTGTAATGTGATATTATTAGATTCGTGTAAAAAATGCGCGGGAAAAATGCGCTGAAGAACGATAAAAAATAGGCACGCGAGTGCATGAACGAACATAGGGGGACGATGAGCACAAATACTGCTTCCATTGCCGGTCACAAGGAGAGGGAGAAGAGGCGTCGCAAAAAGGCGACCGCCACCGCACCGGAACTTTATATGAACACGCTCGCCGAATCCGAGCGGCATACTGTTGACGCCTATTTTCAGAGGTTGGCTCAATATATTGATCTGCCCAAAAGCCAGCACGAGGATATGGAGCGCGATTTTATCAAGGCGCTTCAATATTATGAGAGCACGGGGGTGACAATCGAGGAGGCGACCGAGAGAATGGCGTTGCACAAACTCGGCGGATTCTATGCCCATCCACCGTTGCGCTGGTATTCGCTTGACAGCGCCGCAAAAATCTATCCGATGTCGATGGGTTACCGCAGGATGTCCATGTTCCGCCTGGCAGTGTATCTGAAAGAGCAGATCGTTCCGGAACTTTTGCAGATCGCGCTGACTTTCACGATAAAACGTTTTCCGAGTTTTGCGACGACACTCAAACGCGGTTTCTTTTGGCATTATCTCGATTCAACCAAGCGTCGTTTTGTCATTGAGCCAGAGAGCGGACACCCCTGCAAACCCCTGATTATCCATACCAGCGGCTCCCAGTCGTTTCGCGTGCAGTATTATCGTAATCGGATCAGTGCCGAGTTTTTCCATGTGTTGACCGACGCCAGAGGCGGGATGGTATTTTTGAACACGCTGACCGCCGAGTATCTGCGCCTGCTCGGACATGATATACCCGAGGGAAACGGGGTTTTTGATATCGGCGCCGCACCTAACGAATGCGAGACGCGGGACGAATTCCGCCGTTTTGAACAGCGCCGCAAGGGTTCCGGCTTCCGTCAGGGCAGGGCACTCCAGATGAGCGGCCGCCTCTCGCGCAATCGCCCCTGCCAGGTATTGCATTTCGAACTCGAACTGCCCGCGCTCCTTAATTATGCCCGGAGCAAAAACACTACCATTACCGGTCTGATGGTCGCGCTGATGTTCCTGGCCTGCAAATTCGCCACGGAGGAGAATCGCGGCGACATACGCATTCAGGTGCCGGTCAATATGCGCAAGTTCTATGATTCGCGCACGATCCGCAATTTCGCCATGTACTGCGGCATCAGTCTAAAGCTGTCCGAGATCACGACTCTCGAGGAAATACTGCCCGAGATCGACCGCCAGCTGACCGAACGTTCGGCGCAGGAGGTCATGGAGGAGATGGCCGTGAGCGCGGTGAACATCGTTCGTTCCGTGCGCTTCCTGCCGCTTTTTATCAAGCGACCGGTCGCGGCGGCTTTGCACGGCTTTTTGGGCGAGAATGCTTTCACGAACACTTTTTCCAATATCGGAGCGGTCGATCTGCCGCTGCAGATGGCGAAACATATCGAAAAGTTCGACTTTGTGCTGGGTAGCGGAACAGTTAATCGCGCCTACTGCGGAATAGTCAGCTTTGCCGAAACGGCGGTATTGTCCGTGACGAAGCTGACGGTTAATCCTTCGTTCGAAGATAAAATGTACGAGCTGCTGGTCGGCTGCGGTCTCAGCCCGAAAGTTAGCGGGAGTGTGTTGCATGAAGATTGAGATTACCTATCCCGAACCGCCGCGGGTTTCACGCTGGTTTGAACTTTTGCGCAAGGTGGCGCGATGGATTTTCGGTTTTGCCCTGGTTATTGCGCCGGGTATTAATATCCTTTTGGGAGGGAAGCCGTGGAGCCTGGTGGTTCTCTGGGCGATGTGGACGACCTGGAATGTTCTGCTTTCGCCGGATATCGTTGAGTTCAATCCGATCAGTCAGATCGTGAAATCGCTGATTCATATAGTTATTCTGCTCGGCTTGATTGATGTGTTACTGGCACCTGGCTGGGCGTCGTTTGTGATTCCGATAGTTGCCGCGGCCGCTCTGGTTGCCGCCCTGATCTTCTTTTTGACCGACGTTCGGCAACATCAGCACAATATGATGCCGCTGATTTGGCTGACGCTGTACTCATCGATAGCTTTCCTGGTTGTCTTTTTTGCCGAGATCAGTATGGATTGGCCGATGATCGCCCTGGGCGTCGTTGCCTGGACACTGATCGGCGTCGGGATTGTCGCCTTTCATAAATACCTGCGCATCGAGTTCGCCAAGCGCTTCCACTGGAAGTAGTGCCGGGATCAGGCAAAGACGAAGCAGTATTTAAAAGCAGTTTTTGAAATCCGTTAAGAACGCTGTAAAGGCACTCCTTCCGCCGACGGATGGCACTCCTTGCCCAAAGTCGACCAAATGGGCTAAACTGTCCATATCAAAGGCAATCAGAAAGTGTATTGCGTTTATTAGGAGGTTCTATGATTATCGGTCAATTTAACGACTCATTCCCACCTATTACGGATGGCGTGGCTTCGGTCACCCTGAACTATGCACAGCAGACCGGGCGGCTACTCGGCCCGGACGGAAAGAGCTACGTTGTAACCCCCAGCTTCCCCAAATTCACGGATGATTACGACTCGATTGAAGTATTGCGTTATTACTCCCTGCCGGTGCTGTTTCGTCCGCCGTACCGTCTCGGAGCGCCGAAGCTGGACCTATGCTTTCAGAGGCGGCTGAATGAAATTCCTTTCGACATCGTCCACGCCCAATGCCCCTTTGGCTCCGCCAAGTTGGCGCAGCGTATTGCCCGTCGCCGCGATATCCCCATGGTTGCGTCTTTCCACTCCAAGTACTACGACGATATCTTGGCGGCGGCCCGTTCCAAAACCATCTCCAAATGGATTCTGAATTACCTCATGCAGACCTACCATAATGCCACCGAGGTCTGGACGGTGAACGATAATACAATCGCGACTTTGCGCGAGTACGGCTACGAAGGCCCGGTTCGCGTGATTAACAACGGTACCGATATGGCGCGCACCAGCCCCGACAATCGCCGCGGGCCGGCTGCCCGGGCGGTCGCCGAGGAACTCGGCCTCGCCGAGGATCAGCGCCTGCTTTTCTTTATCGGACAGCATATTTGGCAGAAGAATCTCAAGCTGATGCTCGAGTCGTTGGCGATTCTCAAAAAGCGCCTGCAGGAGGATGAGCCCGGACGCAAGCCCTTCCAGATGATTTTTGTCGGTTCGGGCGACGCGGCCGATGATCTCAAGGAGATGTGCCGTAAACTCGATATCGCCGACGAGGTGCGCTTCCTCGGCGTGATTCGCGACCGGGTGAAGATCAAGGGCTTCTACGAACGGGCGGATCTTTTCCTCTTCCCGTCGCTGTACGATACGTCGGCTCTTTCGATTCGCGAAGCCGCGAGTTCGCTCTGTCCTACCGTAATGATCGAGGGCTCGACCACCGCCGAAGGTATCAGAGATGCCGATAACGGCTACCTGTCCGCCAATACGCCGGAGGCCTACGCGGATCGCGTGTACCGCGCGCTGGCGGATCCCGAGGAGCGTCTCCGGGTCGGGATCAGCGCTCAGGAATCGCTGTATCGTACTTGGGAGACCGTCGGCGCCGAGGTTCTCGAAGAATACAAACGCCTGATTGCCGAGCATAAAAAACGCAGCTGAGCTAAACTGCGAATACTTACAGATTATTTCACAAAGCGCGCCTTACGGGGCGCGCTTTTCGGTTAAGCAGGAAATATATATAACCGCTATGCCGGGTCGACGTTCGGCACGACGGTTACGCTATTTCCAGCCGTATTTCTCCAGGAATTCCAGAGCGGTGGCGACATCGTCGAATGGAACATTTTGTCCGTTGACGGACAGATATTTCGTGCGGCCGAGACCGGTGATGCCGATGAAGTCGCCGGGGCGCGCGTTCCGGATGACGTATTCGATGGCCTCGCGGCGATCCTCGATAGCGAGATATTCGCCGGTTGTTTCGGCCAGCCCGACTTCGATATCGGCAAGGATGGTCGCAAAGCTCTCGTAGCGACTGTGCTGGGACGTGACGATGCTGAGGTCGGCCGAGTTACCGGCGATTCGGCCCATCTCGAAGCGACGATCGCGCTGGCGATTGCCGCCGGTGCCGAAGACGACGACGGTGCGTTGCGGTTCGTAGGCGCGGACTGCCTCGAAAAAGTGGAGCAGGCTGTAGCCGTTATGGGCGTTGTCGACACATACCCGCAATATGGGTGAAGAGAAAATCAATTCGAGGCGACCGGGGATATAGAGATTTTCGAGTGCCGTAGCCATGATGTCTGGAGCGACGCCGAAGGCGTGACCGATGCAGACGGCGGCGGTCGCGTTCAGGGCGTTGAAATGACCCGGTCGGTTGAGGCGATATTCGTGACCTCCGACGGTGAAACGCAGTCCGGGGAGACCGTGAACCGGGGTGTCCTCGATGGTCGGAACGCGGAAATCGGCGTCGGGGTCGGTGCCGTAGGTGTAAACGCGGCAATTGTGACCGGCAACGATTTCCCGCCAGTGGGGATCGTCGCGGTTGACGAAGGCGACGCGGCTGTGGCCGAAGAGGCGACTCTTGCAGCGAAGATAGTCGGCGAAGTCGGCGTGCTCGGCCGGACCGATATGGTCGCCGGGGGCGATGTTGGTGAAAATACTGTAGTCGAACTCAATGGCTTCGACGCGGTGGAGGAGCTCGGCCTGGGAGGCGACTTCGATGACGGCGATTTCGCAACCGGCGTCGACCATGTCGCGCAGGTAACGCTGGAGATCGTAGGAGTCGGGAGTGGTGTTTTGTGTGGATATATGTTGGTCGGCATAGTCGACACCCGTGGTGCCGATGGCACCGACTTTAAAACCGCCGGCTTCGAGTACGGCGTGAACCATATGTGTGGTGGTAGTTTTGCCCTTGGTGCCGGTTATGCCGATCAGTTTAATCCGCTCGGCCGGGTAGCCGTAACGGGCGGCGTAGATGCGGGCCATGGCGATGCGGGTTGAGGGGACTAGAATTACGGGAACGGTTCCGCCGTCGGGAGCGACTGCGGGAAGTTCCGGCGGGCGCTCGACGACCAGCAGACCGGCGCCCTTGGCAACGATATCTTCGATGACGGTGTGGCTGTCAAAGCGATCTCCCTTGATACAAATGAAGAGATTGCCCGGTTCGATCTTGCGGTTGTCCTGACAGATGCCGCTGACCTCCGCGGGGATCTTGCCCTGCAGAAGCGTATAGTCCAGCTTTGCCAATAAATTACTTGTTTCCAGCATCATGCCGTCGCCCCTTGTTTTGACAATTTTACCCGCCGCCGTTTCGCTGCAACTCTACCGTCGTTTCGTCGTCGGGGAGCGGTACGGGAGTGATCTTAGTATATACGAAAAAGTCGTTCGCTGACATATTTTCGGTTGTTTCCGGTCCCGGATCCTTGCAAACGGCGCGGAAATCTTTACAATGGTGAAAGAACGGGATTTTCGCCCGAAAGTGAAAATGCGGGGGTATTTGTCAGAATGATTGGCTCGGAAAAGATAAAAGTCGTGCCGCTTTCGGCATTGGTGAAGCTGCGTCGGGGCGATACTCCGGTGGAACAGCCGGAGAATCTGGTTTTGACGGCGAGCCTGGGTGAGCGGGTGAGCTTCCAACTGGCGATTGCGACGGCGGGGCCGGAAATCATGCACGTCGGCGTCGAGACGGAGGCTGAGGCCGGTATCGCTCTGAGATGTTTCGAGGTGTGCGATACGCCGGTTACGCTGGCAAAGTACCCGCACGTCAAGGACGGCGATTACATTTCGGGGGAGCCGGGACTGTATCCGGATCGCCTGCGTCCTATGCGTGCTACGGCGGAGGGAAGGCCCGATTTTGTTTCGCTATCGGCGCGGGAACTTTTCTGGAGCGTGGTTTGGGTCGATATCGAAGTCGCCGCGGATGCCGAGCCCGGACGGAAGTCTTTTCGGCTTATTTTGAGCGAATACCCGGCGAAAGATAATGCGGATCAGTTGATTTATACCGGCGAAGTCGAAGTTCTGGCGTTTGCGCTTGAGGAACAGAGCCTAATTCGGACGGAGTGGTTCCATACCGATTGTCTGGCCTCTTATTACAATGTGGAGATTTACGGCGAGCGACATTGGGAGATTATTGCTGCCTTTATGAGGCGGGCGGCGGAGCTGGGAATAAATATGATTTTAACGCCGATCTGGACGCCGCCGCTGGATACGGCGATCGGGCATCGCCGTCCGAACGTGCAATTGGTTGACATTCGTTTCCGATGGGAGGAGAGCGGGGCAAAGTACAGTTTCGACTTTAATCGTCTGCGCCGTTGGGTCGCGCTGGCTGAGGAGAGCGGTCTGCGGTATTTTGAGATGGCGCACATGTTCACGCAATGGGGAGCCAAGGCAGCTCCGCAGATTTGGGCCACGGAAGAGGCCGCGGCCGGAGCGGAGGAGAACGCGGGCAATTCAGTGAACGGTGGATATCGACAGATCTTCGGCTGGGAGACCCCGGCGCTGGGAGAAGAGTATATCGACTTCCTGCGCCAGTTCCTGCCGGCACTGACGGCGGAGCTCGACAGATTGGGAATTGCCGACCGTTGCTATTTCCATATCTCTGACGAGCCGGGTCCGACTCAGATTGAACAGTACAAGGCGGCAAAGGCCGTAGTCCAGCCTTATCTGAAAAATTTTACGATTATCGACGCGCTGTCGGATTTCGAGTTCTATAGGCAGGGTGTCGTTGAACATCCGATTCCGTCGACTAATCACGCCGAACCCTTCTACGAGGCGGGTGTGAAGCCGTTTTGGGTTTACTACTGTTGCGGACAGGCTCAGGATGTGAGCAATCGCTTTTTGAGTATGCCGTCGGCCCGGACGCGGGCATTGGGCTTCCAGCTTTATAAGTATAATGTAGAGGGCTTTCTGCAGTGGGGATATAACTTCTACTACTCGCACCACTCGCTGCGCCTGATCGATCCCTATACCACGACGGACGCGGACTTTGTTTTCCCGGGCGGCGACCCGTTCCTGGTCTATCCGGGGGCGGACGGTGAGCCGGAGGATTCGATTCGCGCCCGAACCGTATTGGCGGCGATGAAAGATCTGCGCGCCTGTCAACAGCTGGAACGTCGTATCGGACGCGAAGCGGTGTTAGAGCTGCTTGAAGGAGAACTTGCCGCCCCGCTGAGTTTCATGAACTATCCGCGTTCGGACATGTACTATTTGCAGACGCGTAATCGGATTAATCGCCTGCTGGTGGACTCAGACTTTCAGCCGGACAAATTCGACGCTGGTGTAGTGGGTTTCCGTTCCCGCATAGTAGAAGGCAATTAGCTCATTATTGCCGATCGAAATGAGATTCGGATGTCCGACCGAGAACTTTGCCATCTCCGCCCAGGCTTCGTTAAGACTCATCTGGACACTGTCTTGGCCTGATATCTGGTCATCATAGACCACCAGGCTCTTATCAAAGCTCCTGCCGTGGTCACTGCTTATATACACCGTAATTATAGGACGAATGCTGCGGTCAATGGCGATTAAGGCGAGACGCCCGTCTCCAAGGTCGGCAGGCTGTCCTGCTTGCCCGTAGATACCCGTATCCCAAATATCTCCCCATGTTCTGCCTCCATCCTTGCTTTCGCGAGCATGAATATTCAGATATTGCTGGCTCTTACCGTCGAAAGTCCAGAAAAAATCAACAATGGTTCGGCCGTCACTCATCACAACCGGACGCTGATCCCAGTAATACATATCGGGGACCTCGGTAACTATAACCGGATCCCGCCATGTTTCGCCGCCGTCGGCGGAAAAAATGAGGGCAGATTTATGTACCCATTTCGACGGGTCATACAAATGCTTATTAATTTCAAACTGACAGACGATGGTGCCGTCTCCCAGCATCATGGGAGGACCAGTCAAAGGTACGGGGTCGCTGATTTTTCCCGTATCCATGAGTTTCGGCTCTGTCCATGTGAGTCCCTCATCTTCGGAAAAAGCATAGAATATGCGGGTGTCCTTAAGTCCCTCGGTGTCAGGGTCATAAAATGGCAGAGAAGGATCTGAGGCATCGACCCAGCAAGCTACGGCAAGCACTCTGCTTCCCCCCAGGCCGAGAAAATAAAGCCCGCGACACTGTCCCGGAACGGAATCAATGTCGGGTAGCACAAAGGGTACAAACAGCTCGCTCCAGCTTTTCCCCATGTCATCGGAATAAGCCATGACGGCTTCCTGGAATTCGCAGTCTCCCTTTTTTGCGGCTGTCCTGAAGGCGGCCAGCAAGCGTCCCGAAGGTAAAATCGTGAGAGCGGGAAAAGTATTGCTGTTAAAATGCGGGTTATCGGTGGGCTTAGGTATGATACCTTTATCGATAATTTTCATTTGAACCTCCTGTAAAATTACAAGTTTAGTAGGAGCATATAACATGTAGCAATGGAGAGTCAAGTTCGGAATGTTGGCTGTGTTTATCGCACTGTTACTAGTCTGTGATAATTTCTGCTGTGTTTATCGCACCGTACTTGACATCGATGCGACTTTTGTTCAATAATATATGCCGTTCGGGCAACGGGCATTGGCAGAGGTTGAACACGAACCGCGCCGTGCGACCGAACGGATAACATGTCGGAGGTGTACACATGGCTGTACCTAAGAGAAAATGGTCTAAGGCCAGATCGCGCCGTTCGCGCTCCAATTGGAAGCTGACGACGCCCACTTTGATTGAGTGCCCGCAGTGCCACGAAAAAATGGCGCCGCATCAGGTTTGCAAGAGCTGTGGCTATTACAACGGCAAGGACGTTTTACAGCTCAGCGCCGATCAAAAAGGCTAAACGGAGCGGCCATTATTTGAGAGGGCAGCGGAGCACAGTATCCGCTGTTTTTCATTCTTTGAGATGAATTCCGGAAGGAATTCGATGTTGGATAATATATGACGAGATCTTTGGTAGCAATAGTCGGTCGTCCCGATGTGGGCAAGTCCACGTTGTTTAATCGCCTGATCGGCCGTCGCCTGTCCATCGTGGACAGTCGGCCGGGCGTGACGCGCGACCGCATCTATGCTCCGACTGAGTGGAACGGCCGTGAATTTGTACTGATCGACACGGGCGGAATTACCGACGATACGGAAGAGATTATTCCGCGCTCTATGCGGGAGCAGGCGGAGATTGCCATCGAGATGGCGGATGTTATCGTCTTTGTCGTTGACGCCAAAACGGGTCTATTGTCCGGCGATGAAGATGTGGCGATGATGTTGCGCCGCAGTAGAAAGCCGGTCGTTCTGGTTGTGAACAAATGCGACACTCAGGCGGTTGAGGATGTGGCGCGCCACGACTTCTACGCGTTGGGCTGGCCGGAAGTCTATCCTATTTCGGCCGAGCACGGCCGGGGAACGGGCGATCTGCTCGACGCGATTGTTACCGCTCTGCCGAGCGCGGATCCGGATCCGGTGCCGGAGCCCGACAAATACTCGTCCGGGGAGGCCGTGGCACGGGACTTCGCGAGTGCGGACTCGGCGTTTGACGACTCTGAGTTTGACGATTCCGCGGATGATGAATTCGCGTTTGATGACTTTGATTTCGACGACTCCGCTTTTGACGATGCGGAGGACGGTGGCTTTGCGGACGAAACAGAGGTCGCAGGAGCGTCTCCGTTAGAGGCGGATCCGGACAAGGAAATTCGTCTGGCTATAGTCGGAAGGCCGAATGTCGGCAAATCTTCACTGGTTAATCATTTGCTGCGCGAGGAGCGGGCGATTGTTTCGGATATTCCCGGCACGACGC
>JAAZIX010000034.1 GCA_012800655.1 Clostridiaceae bacterium
GCTATCGAGGCAACGACGCTTCTGTCTTCGGTGCCGTCGGCATGCAACTCGACCACCAAGGTCAGCAAATCATAGGCTTTTTCCAAACTGCGGCTGGCCTCGGAATCCCAGGTATCAACTACAACAATCCCCCGATCTGCCAGCTTACGATTTAAAAGTTCCTGTTGCAAGGCTGCAACGTAGCCGCGAAAAATATTTCCGGGTCCGAAGTGAACCCAAATCGGCTCGGCGGCTGTACGTTCACGTAAGGCTGCAACATCATACTCGGGGAGTTTGACACCGGCTCTTTTCCACGCTTCGCATAGTCGCAGTTGATCCAGAGATAAATAAGGCATTCCAACCTCCTGAATGTTTTATGCTTTTTAATTATAGGACAAAGCGAGATTTTTTGTGTACACATTCCGCCGCCTGCACTTGACTTCTGCTATTATCTTGTGCAAAAGTTACACTGGACGCGGCAGTGTGGAACCGCCATACGGCATTACAATAATGCCGGCATCTGAACCTTTTTGGGCAAGTGCCTGATCAAGTGCGGATTGCACCGTGTCAAACGGCTCCATAAAGAGAGTACGCACAAAGTCCGGTTCAAGATCAGATACGAGGAAGATATCCGCCTTCTCTAAAACGAGCGCGATGGCGGCCGCCTTATGACCGCCCAATTTAAAATCGGAACGAATGCGTGCAACTAAATCGGACGGGTGACTCGCTTCCGTTAACCACTGCTCAAAAACGGCTTCGCCCAAACCTTCTTTGCACGATCCGACTAGAATAATGATCCCGCCGTCTGCAACGGCGTGTTTGGCATTATCTAACGCTTTTTGGGTCTGGTAGAGGTTTAGGTCTTTGGGATAGCCGCCTTGTGAGACTATTACAATATCCGCGCGCCGGGGGATATTTTTCAGATAAAGTCGATCTAAATAGTCACAGCCTGCTCGATGTGCTTCAATGAAATGTCCTGCTACCGCATGAATGATGTCCTTGTGCTCATCTAAAACGACGTTCACAATAAAGTCGATCGGACAATAATCGATAGCCTCTTCCAAATCGCGGCGTACCGGATTGTTCGAAAGCTCACCGGCAACAGCTCCGGCTTCCACCATACGGCTATGATTAGCCTGAATAGCTGCTCTGGTTGATACCCCGGGCATAATCGCTTTTGCACCACCGCTGTACCCGGCGAAATAATGATACTCAATGTTGCCGAGACAGATGCGACGGTCTGCTTCGGCGACGATTCGCGTGACATCAATAGGTGTGCCGCCCGATGTCGTGCCCAGATGCACGACATCTGTTAGATCACTGTCAACACAGGTGTACCGTTCGAAGATCTCGTCACCAACCAGGTATCTCATCTCGGCTTCCCGGTGGGGCCGGTGGGAACCAAGAGCAAATACAATTGTTATGTCTGTCTTATCGCAACCGCGCTCCTGTAATATCTGCAGAATGGGAGATAGAACCTGCTTGGATGGCAAAGGTCTAGTCACATCCGATGTCACGATGACGATGCGTTCTCCGGGTTGAACGAGTTGGTCAAGAGGAGCCGTACCGATGGGGTTGCGCAAGGCTTGACATACGGCTTCTTCACCGCTAAACGGATGGCTCACTTCATTAGGCGTCAAAAGAGCGATCAACCGTTCATCCGGAATTTCAACGGTTTGCTCACGCTTGTCAATCGCTACGCTTATCTCCATATTGCATCTTCTCCTTGTCTAAATTATAGGATAAAGCGAAATTTTTTGTATACACATTCCGCCGCCACACTTGACTCTGCTATTATCTTGCGGTAAATGTTATACTGGGCGCCGGAGGAGAAGTATGATACTAAGTAAAAGCTATTTCTTCACATTGCGTGAGGACTCACGCGAAGAGGATTCGACCAGCGGCAATCTCCTTGTTAGGTCCGGTATGATTAAGAAGGTCGGTTCGGGAATCTATGCGCTCCTGCCGCTCGGCCTCAGGGTTTTCGAGAAAATTAAACAGATTGTCCGAGAGGAAATGAACGCAATCGGCAGTCAAGAGCTGACGATGCCGGCACTAATTCCCGAGGATGTCTACGTTGAATCCGGTCGCCGTGACGTTTTCGGGGACAGTATGTTCGCCTTGAGGGATCGCTACGGCAAGCCCTACGTTCTCGGTCCGACACACGAGGAATTATTTGCCGCTGCGGCGAAGATGTATATAAATTCTTTCCGTGACATGCCGGTCAGTCTTTACCAGTTTCAGACGAAATACCGCGATGAGCCCAGACCGCGTTTCGGTCTGATTCGAGTGCGCGAATTCGTCATGAAAGACGCTTATACTTTTGACAAGGATGAGGCGGGTCTGGACAAGGCATATGCGGCGATGTATCGAGCCTATGGGCGCGCCTTCGACCGGATGGGGCTCAACTATGTGATAGTGCGGGCTTCGACAGGGGTCATGGGAGGTCTGCTCTCGGAGGAATTCCAGGCTGTCTGCGATATCGGGGAGGATATCCTCGTCCTGGAGGATAATTCCGGTTATGCGTCCAACCTTGAGGTAGCTGAATGTGTTGTTGAAGGCGAACTCGATACCTCGAATCTCCTTCCTTATGAAGAAGTGTATACGCCGAATGCCGGTACGATTGCGGAGGTCACCGCCTTTCTCAATCAGCCGGTCGAAAAATTTGTCAAGACTCTGATCTACCGCATCGACGGCGAATTATATGCGCTCTGTCTACGCGGGGATCATGAGGTCAATGAGACCAAAGTGCTGAATCTGCTAGGGGCTCTCAATATGGAACTGGCCGCACCCGAAGACGTGGAGGCGGCAACCAGGGCGCCGGTCGGCTTTGCCGGTCCGATCGGTCTCGATCTTCCGATCATTATGGATCAGCAGGTCGGCGTGATGTCTAACTTTATAGTCGGAGCAAATAAGGGTGATTACCATTATATGAACGTCAATCTGAATGATTTCACTCCGGCCAAGGTAGCGGATATCCGTGAAATCAAAGAAGGAGATCTCTGTGCCAACGGCGCCGGGCGGGTACGCTTTGCCCGCGGCATAGAGGTCGGGAACACATTTAAGTTGGGCGAAAAGTACTCAAAGGCGATGGATCTGTACTATACCGATGCCGACAATCGTTTGCACCCGGTAGTTATGGGCTCGTACGGTATCGGAATCGGTCGTTGTCTGGCCGCGATTGTCGAGCAGAATCACAATGAGTTGGGGATTATCTGGCCGAAGCAGATTGCACCGGTCCAGGTTGCTATTGTCGTGATTAATATGAAGAATGAGCAGCAGGTGAAATCCGGATTCGATCTTTACGAGGAACTCTCCGCAACCGGACTGGATGTCCTGATTGACGACCGCAATGAGCGTGCCGGCGTGAAGTTTATGGATATGGATCTGATCGGAGTACCGCTGCGGATTACTGTCGGTCGCGATATCGTCAATGGTTGTGTGGAGTTGAAATTCCAAGGTGAATCCGAATCTGTTGTGGTTCCGCTGGCCGAGGTTCGTGATCGGGTCGAGGCTTGGTTCGCCGATTAAAACAGTTGATAGGAGGGGACAGGATGAGAATAGCGAGAAAGTACTATCCGGATCCGAAGCGGGCGATTCTCCTGGTCATTGATGAGCAGGAGCGCTTGCTACCGGTGATTCACGAATGGGAGCGGGTTGTGGAGCGTACCGAAGTTCTGTTGCGCGGGGCACGGCTGCTGGATATACCGATTGTCGTTACCGAGCAGTATCCTCGCGGTCTGGGAGCAACAGTTGAGCCTTTGGCTAGCCTGCTTGCCGAGTACGGCGTGATCGCCCATGATAAACGCAGTTTTTCGGCTGTACCTCTGGGAAAAGAACCTTTTTTGGCTTTTATCGAGGCATCGTGCTATCAGGGAAATAAAGTAGGACTCAATAAATCCGCAAAAGGTAAAGACGACATGTCGCCACAACAGCGCGACCAGGTAATTATTGTCGGAGTCGAAACGCATGTTTGTGTTTGGCAGACGACGCGCGACCTCCTGGCGCGCGGTTTCGATGTTTTTGTTCCCATTGACGCGGTATCGTCGCGGAACCAGCAGAATAATCAGGTCGGTCTGGATCTAATGTGCTCCGCAGGAGCGGTGATCAGCTGCACCGAGACCTTATTGTTCGATATACTCGGCACATCGCAGGACAGCCGCTTCAAGGAAATCAGTGCTTTAATCAAGTAAGAACCGATCGGCGCCCTGCCCGTCCTCATCAGTAAAGAGGGGTTGCCCGCTTTTCGGCAAGTTTACAACTAACGTGCCCGAGCCGGCATCGGCAGCTGTTCCCGACGGGACGCAACCTGCAAAGTTGCCGAAAGCATCTCTGCCGGATTCCGAATACGCCTGTTGAGTCTCCTACAGCATCCGCTTTTCGGCAAGTTTACAACTAACGCGCCCAAGCCGGCATCGGCAACTGTTCCCGACGGGACGTAAACTGTAAAGTTGCCGAAAACATCTCTGCCGGCTCCCGAAAACGCCTGTTGAGTCTCCTACAACACCCGCCTTTCGGCAAGTTTGCAAGTAACGTGCCCGAGCCGGCATCGGCAACTGTTCCCGACGGGACGCAACCTGTAAAGTTGCCGAAAATATCTCTGCCGGATCCCGAAAACACCCGGAAAGCGCTGCTAACCACCCGAAAGCATCTCTGCCGGATCCCGGAAACATCCGGAAAGCGCTGCTAACCACCCGAAAACATCTCCGCCGGCTCCCGAATACGCCTGTTGAGTCTCCTACAGCATCCGCTTTTCGGCAAGTTTACAACTAACGTGCCCAAGCCGGCATCGGCAACTGTTTCCGACGGGACGCAACCTGCAAAGTTGCCGAAAACATCTCCGCCGGCTCCCGAAAACACCCGGAAAGCACTGCTAACCACCCGAAAGCATCTCCGCCGGCTCCCGGCCGATACTCCAGACACCGTTCGACGGTGCCGGATACCGCCCACGATACGGAGATAAAGTCAAACCCCGAGTCGAGAGCCGACCCGGGGTTTTTTGTGTGCTTAATGACAGCCGCAGCTGACAGGCGAGCCGTGCTTAGCCGAATAGGAAAGCCTTGCGACCGTAGTAGGCGGCCTGAGCGCCGAGCTCCTCTTCAATGCGCAGGAGCTGGTTGTACTTGGCAACGCGGTCACTGCGGGAGGGGGCGCCGGTCTTGATCTGGCCGGCATTGAGGGCGACGGCGAGGTCGGCGATAGTCGTATCCTCTGTCTCGCCCGAGCGGTGGGAGATAACGGAAGTGAAGCCGTTGCGGGCGGCCATGTCCATGGTCTGGAAGGTCTCGGTCAGGGTGCCGATCTGGTTGACCTTAATCAGGATGGAGTTACCGGCTCCGATCTCGATGCCTCTCGCGAGACGGGACTTATTCGTTACGAAGAGGTCGTCGCCGACGAGCTGCATCCGCTTGCCGAGGCGCTCGGTCATCTTCTGCCAGCCTTCCCAGTCATCCTCGGCCAAGCCGTCCTCGAGCGAGATGATCGGGTAGTTATCGGCGAGGCTGGCCCAAAAAGCAATAACTTCGTCGCGGGTAAGATATTTGCCGGACTTCCAGAAGTAGTAGTCGCCTTCGCGTCCGTTGGCCTTGGCGGCTTCATAAAGTTCGGTCATCGCGGGGTCCATTGCGATATAGAAATCGTTACCGGGCTCAAAGCCGGCTTTTTTGATGGCGCGAACCAAATACTCCAGAGGCTGTTCGTCATTCTTGAAATTCGGGGCGAATCCACCCTCGTCGCCGACGGAAGTGGCAAAACCGTCCGACTTAAGAATAGCGCGCAGAGTATGGAAAACCTCGGCGCACCAGCGCAGAGCATCCCTGAAGTTCGCGGCGCCGGTCGGCATAATCATGAATTCCTGCAGGTTGACGGAGTTGTCCGCATGCTGACCGCCGTTGATGACATTCATCATCGGAACAGGCAGTACATGGGCGTTGGCTCCGCCGAGATAACGGTACAGGGGCAGGTTCATTTGCGCGGCGGCGGCGCGGGCCGCGGCGAGAGAAACGCCGAGAATGGCGTTGGCGCCTAATTTGGCCTTATTCGGGGTGCCGTCCAGTTCAAGCATGGCCTGATCGATATCGTATTGAGCATCTACGGGATAGCCGATCAGTTCGGGGGCGATTACTTCGTTGACGTTTTCAACCGCCTTGAGGACGCCCTTACCGCCGTAGCGGGATTTGTCGCCGTCACGCAGCTCCACCGCTTCAAATGCGCCGGTCGAAGCTCCGCTGGGAACCGCCGCTCGCCCCAAGGAGCCGCAGTCCGTTATTACATCGACCTCAACGGTCGGATTGCCGCGAGAATCCATAATTTCGCGAGCCTTAATGTCTGCTATAAAAGCCTGGTCATACATGATGGTGAAAACCTCCTTAAACCTTTCCTCATGTCTGTTTATTTGCCGGCAATCTTTGATCACCGGAACGTCGCGGGCGGTGCAAATATTCACGACCGCAAGTCGTTCTGTTATATAATAACACAATACCACACAAGAACCGGAGGACGTGATTTTGGCCGAACTGGGAAAGATGAAATACTTTGATGTAGCGGAGTTGGAGGCACGTCTCGGACTGTTGACTTTGCCGCATTTTGTTCGCGAGTGCGAAGCCGATTTTCTGAGAATGTGTGGTGATATTGCCCACAAAGCTGCCTGGAACCCTCGGATCAAGGCAATTTTCATTTCCGGTCCATCCTCATCGGGTAAAACCACCTTCACCAATCGCCTCAGCGGCGCTCTGCACATGCTCGGACGGCCGACGACGCTGTTGTCTCTCGATGATTACTATACGGGCAAGGAGCCGATTTACGATGAATACGGCCGCCCGGACTTTGAGAGTCTTGATTGCCTGGATGTTCCGCTGATGCTCGATCATTTGCAACATATAATAAACGGAATCGGCGTCGAAACGCCGACATTTAACTTTAAGACTCGGGCACGAGAGTGGCGCCCGGAAGGTTACCGCAAACTCGCCCCGCGGGGTATTTTGCTGGTTGAAGGATTGCACGGGCTGTCCGAACAGGTCTGCGGCAATTTAAAGCGCGAACAGTATCTGACCGTTTTTCTCATGCCCTATGCGACGCTGAATTCCGATCGCCGTCTGTTGGATTCGCGTGATATTCGCATTTTGCGGCGTACCTCGCGCGACGTTTTGCACCGGAACTCGACCGCATTTGCGACTCTGGACTATTGGCCGGTTATGGATAAGGCGGAACTCCAACTGACGAATGAGTACCTTGCCCGCGCCGATTTTTACGTGAACACGGTGCTGGGCTATGAGTTCTTTGTCGTGCCACCTTTAGCCACCGCTTATATCGAAAAGGATTTCGTCGCCCTGGAGCGCGGTGAACTCCGTCAGTCGCCTTATTTGCGTCAGGGACAGATGTATGCTGATCTGCCTGCTGCGGTTGCCCTGGGGCGCCGGCTGATTGCCGTAGCCCGAAAATTGCCGGTTATTTCCCCGAATATTGTGCCGGAAATTTCCATTCTCAACGAATTTATTTCCTAGCGACTTTGCGAAGTTGCGTTCCCGCGGATTTGCTCCGGTAACTATTGTTCTTGCCCGCATTTAAATGATGGAGTAGCATGTTTTTGTACTTTATCGACGGCTCATATACCTTGGTACGGCACGAAAGGATTAGGTTTAATGGAGATGAACCAAGAATTATCCCATTTATGTTGTGACTCGACTTCCGAGCAATATCTGCCGGTTGATCCGGATCTGGCCGAGGAATTATTGGCGGAGGCGGATCTGCTTCCGGAGATTAACGGCGAAAACTATGTTGAAGCAGTGGAGGAGTTCCCCGGTGTGGTTCTTCTGGAGGTGACTTCCGACTGGTGCGAGACCTGTGCCAAGGCCAAGCATAACTTGGTCCTGATGCGGCGTGAATACGGCGACAGGGTCAGCTGTGTGCGCATGGATCTGGACGAGAATATGCATATCGCCGAGCAACTCAGGGTGCATCGCATTCCCACCCTTTATCTCATGAAGCAGGGTAAGGTTCTGGAGGAGATGGAGGGTTGTGTGACTCCGGATGAGGTACGGGCCGCTCTTGAGAAAATATTGAAAAATGAGTGAATTGAATTCTGAACGGATGCGGGCGAGCTTTGCAGTACTGAAAAGTATATTTGGCGCCGGAAAGGCGGAATTTTGCGATTTGGCCGCGGAACGATTGGCTTCCGGTAAACGTACTTTGATAGTAACGGTCAATCCGGAAATAATTATGAACGCCGAGCGGGATCCGCAATGCGAGGAGCTGCTTAGGGCGCCGGATGTCGTCTCCGTTCCGGACGGTATTGCCGTTGTCAGAGCGGCACGTAAGTTCGGCAAGCAGGTCAAGGAGCGAATTACCGGCGTCGATTTGGCGCAGTTTTTTCTCGAGGATGCGGACAGAAACGGTTATTCCGTGGCCCTGTACGGGGCGAGGCCGGAAGTTTTGCAGGCTCTGTGCGAACGGATTGCCGCCGAGTGGCCGGGTGCCCGCGTCGTTGCCGCTTATGACGGCTATAACCATGAGGACGATGCGGTAATGGACGAAATCGCCGCACTGGAGCCGGATATAGTTCTGGTCGCTCTCGGCGTGCCGCGCCAGGAGAAATTACTGTTTTCCCATTTCCCCAAGTTCAGCAAAGGTTTGTTGATGGGCGTCGGCGGTAGCTTTGACGTCTTGAGCGGCTTGAAAAAGCGTGCTCCCGCCTGGATAAGACGAGCCAATTTGGAATGGCTCTATCGCATCTTAAGGGAGCCCAGTCGTTTGCCCCGCTTTTTCCGTTCCAATCTCCCCTTTGTCAGACTCGTCCGGCGCGAACGGCGGCGGCTCAGAGGAAGAAGGTAAAAATGACGCAATCCATATCATTTTCGTTGCCTCGCGGAGACGGCTCGGTGCGAGTCGGTGATTTTGTCGTTACGCGCTGGCCGCCGGTTGAGACCGCTGTCTATGAGGAAGTGGAGCGCCGACTGCGTTGTATGCTTGTCTTCGGCACCCGTCCGGAAACCATAAAGATGGCTCCGCTGGTCAAGGTTCTGCGTCAGGATCCGCGTTTTCAGGTAACCGTTTGCGTGACGGCGCAGCACCGTCAGATGCTGGATCAGGTTCTGCATGCCTTCGATATCGTGCCGGATGCCGACCTGGATATTATGCGCCCTGGACAGACGCTGTCGGATATAACTTCCCGGGTACTCAAGGGGATGGAGGACGTGATTCGCGAATATGAGCCCGATGTGGTACTGGTGCACGGCGATACTAGTACAGCCTATGCCGCCGCTCTGGCCGCGTTTTATCAGCAGGTTCCGGTAGCTCATGTCGAGGCCGGTCTGAGAACCTGGAATCGCTATTCGCCCTATCCGGAAGAGATGAATCGCCAGATGATCGATGTTCTCAGCGAATTGTACTTTGCGCCGACGGAACGGAGTATCGAAAATCTTCGGCTCGAAAATCGGGATGAAGCGGGAATCTATCTGACGGGTAATACGGCCATCGACGCATTGCAAACCACGGTGCGTTCCGACTGGCATCACGAGATTGTCGACTGGAGCGCCGACAGCCGTCTGATTGTTCTGACGGCACATCGCCGCGAGAATCTCGGCAAACCGATGCGCAATTGTTTCCGCGCGATTGCCCGGATCACAACCGACTTTCCGGACGTGAAAGTGGTTTATCCCGTGCATATGAATCCGCTGGTTCGCGATTTGGCGGCGGAGGTCTTCGGCGATAATGAGCGTGTGCGCCTTATCGAACCGCTGGATGTGATTGACTTCCATAATCTTCTGGCCAAGGCATATATTATTTTGACCGACAGCGGCGGAATTCAGGAAGAGGCTCCTTCTCTCGGCAAGCCGGTCGTCGTTCTGCGTGATACCACCGAACGGCCGGAGGGTCTCGCCGCCGGAACATTGGTCCTGGCCGGTACGGACGAGGAACGGGTCTATGCCTTAACCGCCGAACTTTTGAGCGATACCGAGGTCTATAATCGTATGTCGCAGGCGAGTAACCCCTACGGTGACGGTCTGGCCAGTCTTCGCATTCGCGATGCCCTTATTAAGTGGAGCGGTTCGCGCCTGTCGTCCGGCAAATAGATGCCGTAAAAGAGATCTCATAAATAGATAAGGATGGCTGCATTATGAGTGTTAAATTGGACTGTAAAAACCGCCTCGCTAATGAGGTTAATTTCCTGCTGGAGCAACCGATCGTCAAAAATCAGATTGTCTTTTACGGCGATTCCGGTTTTACGCGCTGGCACCGGACCTTGCCGGGTCGCCCGCCGGAAACACTCGGCGGCCTGGAGCTGGAAGAGGAAGTGCTGGACGCGGACGGCAGACGCTGTTGCTTGAACCGCGGTTTCGGCGGCGCGACGGCGGAGGAGCTACTCTATTATTATCCGCAAATCATCCGGCCGCTTGAACCGCGCGCATTAGTGCTGAATGTTTTCGGCAACGACACATCCTTCGCCTATTCTCCGCAAGAAATAATGGCTTTGCTTGAGCGGGTTATCGCCTGGGCCCGCCTGGATTTTCCGGGGATTGAGTTTTATCTCTGTACCCGGAGGATTTCCGCCTGGCACGAAACCCTAGATGAGGGTAATCGCCGTGCCCAAGGCATTGCCCGTAGAGAGTATCGTCGCCTCATAGAGGACTACGCTCGCAGTCACGCCGATTGTCGGGTGTTGGTATGTGAGGACTTTCCGCTCTTTTTCGAGCGGGAGGAGGATGTCGGTGATTTTGATTTGGCACGCAGGGATATATTCCTTGATGATCGCACTCATTTCAACCGGAAGGGCTATGAAATCTATGCGAAGTTCTTCCGCTACGAATTATTCGGCCTGCCGTTTTGAGCGCAGTCCCCGCCGTGTTGGCGCTTGCAATAATTCGTAAATAAAGTTAATATGCAATTCACACGGGGGAGCTTCCGCTGAGAGGATCTGACGATCGACCCCAATAACTTGATCCGGATAATGCCGGCGCAAGGAGTTGTTTATAGTGGTGGTCGCTACCTTCCGTGAGGGAGGTATTTTTTATGTCCGTTTCGGGGCAGACAGGAAAGACGGAAAGGAGCGGTAAATTCCGCCGCGGTTGGCGGCGCATTTGGCCGCCCCTGTTGCTCGCCGTGTTGTTTGCGGCACTGCTACAGTTATTCTCCGTAATCGGCATTTTACGTGAGTTCGTTTTGCCGGCGCCGACGGATGTCATTAAGGCTCTGGTGAGTCAGCATCAGCTGTTGATTCCGCACATACGCGCAACACTCTCGGTATCCGTCCTTGGATTCTTGCTTTCGATTATAGTAGGGGTATTCGTCGCCCTGCTGATGGACAGCTTTGCCCCCGTATATCGTGCCGTTTACCC
>JAAZIX010000004.1 GCA_012800655.1 Clostridiaceae bacterium
GGAGCCGAGCGGACGGAGAAATTCGCCGATCTGCTGACAACCTTCATGGGAACCTTTTTAAACGATATTGCCCCGAGGAAAAAGCTCCTCTTGCAGCAACTGTCGCTCCTGGATGATTTTTCTTTGGAGGAATTGGAGGGGTTTTTCCGTCTGCCCGCCGCGGAAGAATTTATCCTCTGGCTCGAGGAAAGCAATCTGTATATTCAAAAAACTTCAAGCATACCGGCCCGTTATCGTTTTCATTCGCTCTTTAAGGAGGAGTTGAATCGCTCTTATCGGGCGGAGACGGACTCGCGAAGCAGAAGAGATTTCTGTGCGGCGCTCGGCGAATACTACATGGAGAAAGATCCGCGTCTGGCTATTCGCTTCTACCTGCGGGCCGAGCAGAAAGAGAAGGCCTTGGAAGTCGTGCGTTCCTTGAGTCGCCAGCTGTTCAACGAAGGCAGCCCGGAGAGGATGTTCTTCATTGTCAGCGAATTTTCGGAAGAAATTATCGCGAAAAATCCATACCTTATGCTCTTTCAGGGGATGTCCAGGATGAATATAGACCGCGCCGCTTCCATGCAGATCTTCCTCGCGGCGCTGGACGGCTTCCGCAAAAGTCGTGACTACGCATTCCTGATGAACACCTTCGGGATGATGCTGGTTACCGCCTATCAGGACAATAATTTTGTTTTATTGGAGCAGGCTTCAAAGAAGTTGCCTGTCTCTTTGCTCTTCGCCGGGAAAGAAGTCGTGGCAAAGGTGTTGATCAGTCTTTTCATCGCGGCAACCGGGAGGGATCAGTTACGGCGCGCCGGTCTGATTCGCAAGATACTACGACTCTTTCCGGTTAAAGATGAGATGTGGCAGTACAGCTACCTGATGATTAGCGGCATATATCATTACCGTAGCGGCGATCTAGAGGCGGCTACCGATATTTTGACAGAGATTCTTAACCATCCCGTGGCACTTAAGAATGATCAATGGCGAATTATCGGCTTGGTATCATGTTGCAATGTGCCTTTTTTGAAGGCGGATAAGGCCTTGCTGAAGAATTTCGCGGATGAGTTTTATCTGCTGGGTGAAAGGTATGCCTCGGATTTTTCGACCGGCTACGGGCACTTCGTGGCCGCCCATTCCAAGTACATTGATCAGGATCTTGCCGGAGCGCTCAAACTAATCGACGATTCGATCGAATCGTACACGACCTACGGCAGTGATTTGTTGATTCATGAAAGCAGACTGATACGTTTTCTCTGGGAGGAAGGAATTCCGGATGCCGACGAGCTGCGGAAGGCGAGAGAAGTCGGTGCCGCAGTCAAGGCGGAAGACCCAGGGCACGGCATGATTGAGTTCGCGGACACTACTTTGGGCGTCCTGTGCAGGCGGGCGGGGCTCATGGACGAGGCGGAAACCTGTCTCTTACGTGCCCTGAAGGGTGCCACGAAAAAAGGTGTGAAACAGAGTATGTGCGGCATTGCCCTGCAACTGGCCGGACTGTACCTGGATATGGGAGAACCGGTACGGGCGCAGCATTATGCCCTGCAATGGCGGGACAAATCGACAGCCGAAAACTTTCTTTTTTGGCGGGAACTGGATCGACAGACTTTGCAGCGGGTTTACCGGGCGCTACTCGAGCAGGGCGAGTCCGATACCTGGTTGGAAAAAATCGCCGACCTCTATTTACGTACCAGGCCGGTGGCAGAGGTTAGGGAAGCCCCGATTGTGCGAAGAGTGAACCTTCTGGGTGAGTTCGAGTTCAAGGTCGGCGAACGTAACATAACCGAGCAGAATTTTAAGACCAAAAAAGCCGCCGGTATCCTAAAATATATGCTCCTGCAAGATGCGAGCAAACATATTTCCCGACCGAAGTTGGCGGCGATTTTTTGGCCGGAGTCGAATACAAAGGCCGCACAAACCTCTCTGCGGGTTGCCCTATGCGAGCTACGCAAACTCCTGCCGGAATTCGGACTGGATTTTGCCGATGCCGACGGTCTGCTGATTGAAAACAAAGAGGGCTTTGCCCTGCGCCCCGGGCTTTCTCTCGAACGCGACATCGATATACTAGAAAGCAAATACAATCTTTTCACGCAAAGTCTCAGGGGAGACGCGCCGGATTACAGCCTTTTACGGGACGTGTGTCTGATTTACAGAGGTCCTTTGTTAAATGGGGAGAGCTATGACGAAGGGGTGAGCGTTCGCCAGGAGCATTACCAGTCGATCTTTTTCGCAAGTTTGTATGCTCTGTGTGAGGAGAGTATCCGCCGCGGGGTTTATTCGGAAGCCGAAAAGCTTCTGATTAAGGGTTTAATTTTCGACTCGTTGAACGAGAGGTGCTATTCCTTGTTGCTGAGCATCTATCACCAAACGGGCCAGATGAGTCGGGCAAAATATTTGCGCAAACTTTTTTCCGAGCGTTTCCGGGGCGAAATCGGTACCGAACCCGACCTAGCCTAAGGGCAATCGCAAACTTTTTAACGCTTTTTTAACATCATTAATCTTATGTTGGTATGCAATGCCGATCCCAATTAGACATTCCGTATCGCATCCCCGAAGGGATAAACTCAAGGAGACTAACTACATGCGCAGACTAACGAAGCAAAACCATCCTCAACACTCCAACAACGGCAAAACCAAACAAACCAGCGGCTTCCGACGGAGGTTGTCGCTGTTTTTACTCGCGATTACCTTTCTCCAGCCGGCTCTATCATTGATCGGATGTAACCTGGGAAAGGACGTTTATTCTTATTTGCCGAATCGAACCTATACTTTGGGTGAAAAAGATCCGGCGAGGCCGGAGACTTTGGAGGAATTGCTACACAGCCGTATTGTCGATGCCGAAATATTGTTGGGCAATCCGAAGATAGCCGAAGAACTGCTCGAAGTTAAGGATATCAAGGAGATTCTCGATTCGAGGATGGCCTTGAATGCTCTGCGCGAAATACTGGAGCAGTTGGAGACTTTGGAAGCGGAGGAGGGCGACCAGTCGGCGGTTGATGCCTTGCCGCTACTCGGCAAGGACGAGGAACCCGAATTACCGGAGATAACGCCGACGCCGATTCCGACTCCGAAACCCACTCCGACATCGGCGGCCACACCGACTCCGAAACCCACCGCGACCCCGAAACCTACCGCGAAACCTACCGCAAAACCCACTGACAAACCGAGTCCGACACCGACAGCTTCGCCGACATCCAAACCCACCCCAAAACCTACCGTGACTCCGGCAGCTTCGCCGACGCCAAAACCAACTCCGAAAACCACCGTGACCCCTAAGCCTACCGAAAAACCGAAGCCTACCGCGACGCCGAAGCCTACCGCGATGCCGAAGCCTACCGCGACGCCGAAGCCCACCGCGACTCCGACGCCGATCCCCACGCCGAAGCCGGATCCCAATGAGAATGCCAAAAACATCCTGGCCGAACGGATCAAGCAGATCATCGCTCTCAGAAAACATCTGGAGAAGTTGCTTGCTCCGCCGGAAGACAAACCTCTTGAGACTCTGGAGCCGATGTTGAATACCAAGGGCGTGTGGCAGACGAATGAGCAGGTGATTTTGCACATGATCCCCGAATGCGATTGGTTGCCGGCGGACGGTTATCGTCTGGAACGGATAATCGGCGGGGATACTGTGTTGATCGGGAATAACTTGGCCGCCAGTGCTTCGCGCTTGGAAGGCGACGCTACCGATGAGAACAGTATGCTGTATAAAGCGGCGAATCTGAGCAAGACAAAATTGGCTACTTTGGGTATGAGCGCGGAGCAGTTCCGTGAGACCGCGTACAGAGGATATACCGGAAAACCGCATGTCGTCAGTGGTGAGGTGGATTTTGCGGAGCAGAAAAAGGATCAGTACGTCATTCCCGACGGAATCGACGCGCGTGTCCCGGAAACCGACATCATCAATACGCAACCGATCGCTGTTTTGGGACGAACGCCTAACGGAGAGTATGAACAGTCAACGATACGTTCCGCCGCGCGGAAAAGGTACGGCGTCATTCCGTCGATGAGACCCATGGGCGTGGACGATATCGGCGAGCCGCTGACCGGGGAAGAGGAAACGCTGACGGAAGAGCAGAAAAAACGCCAAATCGCCGAAGAAGTTTTGGCGGCACGGCAGCAAATAATCGGTAAGAGCATAACCGACAGCGCTTTTGCCGAGGAAAACGGATTCCTGGTGCGTGATGACATAAAGGCGCTGAAACTGACGCCCGGAACGGAGATTCTGTACCGGTTTACTCTATCGAACGGAGTGGTGAAAACCATGTCGCTCACGGCCGGGAAGCCGCTTGACTTATCGCGTCCCGAGAAGCTCGAAGGCTTCGGGGTGGACGGGTTGGTCAGCCTGCGCTGGCAGGAGACCACGAATGAGGACGAGAAAAAAATCATCAGCGGATATCATGTGGAGCGGCGTCTGGACGGAGAGAATAAATTCACCCGCGTCAGCGATGTGCCCGTGGTCATCAGCAGTATGCTGGACGAAACGGAGATCCTTTTCCAGTCGCCGGTATTGTTTACAGACGAGGTCGACAACGGTCGCACGGCGACTTATCGCGTCTATTCGATAGATATTTTCGGTCGCAAGAGCGAATACTCCGCGGAGCTCAGCCTGAAGGTTGAGAAGATCACCCCGCCGAACGGGCCGTCGATCTCCAACCCTCTGCTCTCCGATTATGCGAACAAAACCCCGGCAAAAGAGGATGTGACCTGGCAGGCTCTGCAATACGGAATTCAAAATAATCCCGGAAAGCGCGGCGTGGCGTTGCCCATCTTTGCGGCGACTTCGGATACGGTGCGTCTGACGATCTATCGTTCCAAATCGGTCGGCGCGCGTCCTTTCGGCACCCCGGAACCCCTGGCCAATATAAAATTCACTAAGATAATTACTCCCACCCCGACATTGCCGCCGGGTGTCGAACCGACGCCGCCGCCCGAATCGCCGCCTTACGTTGTGAATTTCCCCGCGACCTACAACTTCGTCAAGCTCAACGGCGGCAACCACGCGGTGAAAAAGGTCGAGGACTCGGTTGCTCCGGATGTGGTTTATTTCGACACGCAGTTGGAGCTTGGATGCACTTACAAGTATTGGGTATCGGCCTGGGATAAATGGAATAATGAGAGTAGCTGGTCGCTATCCGTGACCCAAGAAATTCCGACCGCCGCGGAACCGAAAGCGCCGGATAAGCTGATTATAGGCATGAAGGGGCGCTCCCTGCCCGATCTTTCCGGAGAGGCGCCCGGTATTGTGACCGATGCCGTAATTTTCAATAGCACTCGACCACAGTTTGCCGAATATCCCGCCCGCAAGACCGAGTACGATACGGCGATCGTCGATCAGGCCGACAAGGCGGGAATAGCGATGGGGTCATTCCTCTACGACGGGCGGGTCAGCCCTCCGGTTGTGGATTTCGTAAAGTACGATAATTTACCGGAGGATAGGTATATACATCTCCTGGTCGCGGTGCGCGGCGAAGATGTTTTCGGCAACGGCGGCGCGCGAATCAAATGGCACGCCTATCAGGGCGACGGTCTGGCCGGCTACGACATCTATCAGGCGAGATTCGATGCTAGGAATATAAATAAGCTGCAGACGCAGAGTCGCGTTGAGCTGTCGAAGATGGGTCTGTGGCAGAAGATCAACGAAAAGCCGATCAAGGAAAACGGACTCTTCGTCGGGTCGCTACGCAATGAACCGGGAGCGGTAAATCTCTTCCTGATTTGTTTGGCTCCGGAGAAGCAAAATAAAATTATATCGATGTTCGATGCCGTAGACGTAGACTGGCTTTTCTCCGATGAAAATTTGACGGCGGGATATGTCGAGATCGAATGGCCGGTGCCGGATGATCCGCAAGTCAAGTATTACCGGATCTATCGGGCGGAAGTTCGGACGTTCAAGAAGCCGGTGGATGAGAGCAAGTTGCAATGGACCATGATCGCCGACAATGTGAACGAAAACAAATACACGGATCCGGTCGACCAGAGCCATGCCCGTTTTTACTATTATCGGGTGACGTCGGTATCGCCTTGGGGAGTTGAGAGCAGCGTCGGCAGGATCGATCGTTTCCGAGTTCCCTCGACCATGCCGCCGGCCGCCCCGAACCTTCTGGTGCCGCTTTCGCGCAAGGACGGCGTGCAGATAAACTTCTCCGCCGTCGAATATTGCGATCGCTACGAAATTTACCGAGCGACTATTCCGCGCCCCGGAGATGAGGGCTTGGAACAATTACCCGAAGAGGTCGCAAAGAGCGCCTATGCCAGCGGCGAGTGGACAGATTCTTATATCAGTCTGCTCACGCAATTGTCATTGAAGCAGGTGAGTTCGTCGGCCACAGGGGGACGCTTGAATACCCTGAGTCGCCTGAAAACACTGGTCATGAATAACGAAAGCGCGGCATTAACGCAGTTCGGTAAAATGAAAGCCTCGACGCTGCTTCCTTCATATCAGAGTATCCTCGAAGCATACGGTCCATTGGCCATCGCCGAATATTCCGATTTGAGCTTGAGCATGGTAAGACGCGTCCACTGGGAGAAGGTCGGCGAACTGCCGGCGGATCCGGATACGGTTGAGCGCGAAGAAGGAAACTCGGGTCTGCTCAAGCCGCTTTCGATCATCGATACCACAGCCGAGTACGGCATCAACTATTTGTATACGGTGCAGGCCTGGAATGACGATAACCTCGGTTCCGGACGGCCGGAGCCGGTCGAGGCGACGCCGCGGCGCAAAGGACCCTTTGATCCGCTGACCGGTCTGAAGGCGCGTATCGACGGAACGGAGATCCACCTGAGTTGGGATCTACCGAAAATGTCCCCGCTGACGCCGGAGCAGTGTCGCGCCGATACGGTGGGTTACATTGTCTACCGCGGCGAAACACGGGACGGTGATTTCTATCAGGCCAGTCCCCTGCTCTTTGAGGCGGAATGGGTTGATGACTTCGGTGATGCGTACGGTTATAACTGGTACAGTGTGCGTGTTTTGGACACGGGCGGCTATCTCAGCGATTTCTCGGATCCCATTCAGGTCGCGAAGAAAGAGGATATAACAATGCCGCCGGCGGTGGTGCCGGATGTGCCGAGCCCAACGCCGTCTCCTAGCCCGACCCCGTCTCCGACACCTACGCCGAAACCGAGCCCGACACCGAAACCGAGCCCGACGCCGAAGCCAACCGCGACACCGACCCCGAAACCTTCGCCAAAAGTCACTCCGCCGCGCATTAGCGGCTTACAGCAGGAATATAATTTACTTGTCAGCGAAGAGAGGCAATTTATCAGCTTTAATTTGAACGGCACGGAGCCGATGCAATTTACGTTCAAGGCGACGGACTGGATAAACGAGCAGGAAGTGGATGAGAGTGTCATGAGTTTAGATTCCGATCGGCGCCGAATCGTTATTGAGGCGGGAGTCGGCGGAATCTTCTCGGTCGAAGTTAAGGTTGCCAATGCGGCCGGGGAGCATAGAGCGGGCTTTGATCTTTACTTGCATGAGCCCCAGCCACCGGAATTGGCGGAACGAGAGGATGATTATTGGATTGAGGCTCGCGGCTTTGACCGGAACACTAAAGTGCAATTCGAGCTTAATTGCGGCACGTTGCCTATAAGCTGGGCACTGAAACCGATTCAAGAGCCGGTGCCGAATGGCGTTACAATCGACCAAAACGGACTGATGACTGTCAGCACAAGTTGCCCGCTAGGACGATACTTGTTCTATGTGGAGGCGAGCAATCCTTACGGCTACGATCGGCGAGAGGTTTTTTTGGACAGGAATGCCGGCATCGCATATGCGCCGCCGCAATCCGGAAAAGTTTCTTTGTCCTATCTGTCTAAGCCGCCCGGCATGGCGACTCCCAAGCCCCAGCCGACCAAACGCCCGGAAATGTCCGACACGGAGACTTTGGTCAAGGATCGTTGTCAGGTCGGCAACGGCGTGTTGCCTCCGGCGGCGGTCTTGACGATATACGAATTAAATGTGTCGCGCCCGCGCCAGGACAACAAGGTCGAAATGCTAGGTCACGGCAAGTATGAGGGTACGGCCTATATCGACTGGACACCGTACGGGAGCAAAACACCGCGCCGCATACAGGTAACTGTCGCTAAAGGGATATTTGAAGATACGGGCAGCAAACTTCCGA
>JAAZIX010000035.1 GCA_012800655.1 Clostridiaceae bacterium
CGTCGACGGCGACGGTCGGCTCGTCGAGGAAGAGCAGTTCGGGGCGATGGGCGATTCCGCAGGCGACGTTCAGGCGCCGGCGCAGACCGCCGGAGAGCTTGCCCGCCGGACGCTTGTGATAATCCTCAAGGCCCGTGAACTCGATCGCTTCGTCGACGCAGGTCCGGCGCTGGTTTTTGTCGGCGATATAAAGTCCGCAAAAATAGTCGACATTTTCCCATACGGTCAGATTCGGAAACACGGCGATCTCCTGCGGAACCACTCCGATCCTTCGCTTGAGATCATAGGCGTCGGGCCGCATTCTCTGCCCGAAGACCTCAATTGTTCCGCTGTCAAACTTGAGCAACGAGAGGATGCAGTTGATAGCGGTAGTCTTGCCGGATCCGTTCGGTCCCAGCAGTCCGACGATTTCTCCCTTATTCAGTCCGAAGTCGAAATGATCGAGCGCCAGGACGTTGCCGTAGCGCTTGACTACCTTCTCCATTTTAATCAGCAGATTCTTTCCGTTACCGTTGACGCCGCCGTTGCCGTTCATTCCGTTGGCGTTGATATTCGTGCGTGTGTTCGCGGTGCTCGCACCATTCGCGTTCATATTTGTGCGCCCACCGGCATTGTTTCTTGTTTCCATAAGTCTCCCCCTTCTGTGTTGAGCTTGACTCAAGTCTAAAGGGGGCGGCACGCGGGCGAAAGTGACTAGCGGCGGATTTTACGGGTGACAAATGTCATGAGATATTGCATGAATTTTAGGTTTGCGAATCTGGTATAGTATCTATATCTTGTGCGTTGCGGCTTGATGTGGAGTGGCTACTTTCAAGGATGTTGCCGCTGTAAGCGAAACCGATGCCCCGCAGCCGCCGCGGCCGGAAAGGAGCGCTGTTGTGAGATCAATCCTGAATATCGCGATCGCCATTATGCTGATGATTGTTCTCTTTAGCGTGGCGGCGCTGTTGCCGGCGGAGGAACTACTTGGGAAATCGGCCAACGGTACCGACAATAACGCAAGTAGTGCGAGCGGCCGCACGGACAACATCAATGTGTCGATCACCTATGCTTTGGTTGCGATTCTGTTGGCGTTGTTGCAGTCTCTGACAGCTTCGCCGCCTCTGCGCTGGGGCTTGTATTTCGTTTGGGCGCTCTTGCTTGTGCTTTTACCGCTCTTTTGGCTCACTTTGCCGCTGTTGCCGATCGCGATGTTCGATCTGGATGCGAAGAACAGCCGCCGCTTCGCAATACTGTTACCGTTGGTCGCGGTGGTGATAATGCCGGCTTGGGCAATGATGGCACTGACGGTGTTGCTGATGGGCGTGGTGGTGTTGCTGGAATGGGATGCCCTGCGCCTGAGCGGACTGGAGCGGGATGTGCTCGGGACGCGGGATCAGTTGACGAATGAGTTCCGGGCCTTGCAGCTAAAGCATAAGGAACTGCTCGCCAATGCGGGAGAGCAGGATCGCCAGGTACGCATGGACGAGCGGATGCGGATCGCGCGGGATTTGCACGATGTGGTCGGCCATCATCTGAGCGGGGCGCTGTTGCAGCTCGAGGCGGTACGGGTGCTGAATCGAGATGAGACGCTGAAGCCGCTGATCGCCGATCTCGATATGACGCTGGACAGCGGAATGACGCGGATCCGCGAGGCGTTGCACGATTTGCATGACGAAGGCTTTGACCTGGAGGCGAAGATTAAGGCGAGTCTGGAGCGGCTGCCCAATGTGCGCACCCGGGTGAATGTGCGGCTGGACGCGCCGCTGCCCGAGAACGTGAAGCTCGATATCTGGGCGCTGGTGCAGGAGGGAATCACGAACTTCGCGCGGCACTCAAACGGCGACGCGCTGACAATTACGGTGCTGGATCAGCCGGCGTTTTACTCTGTGCGGATCGCCGATAACGGGACGCCGCCGCCGGGGCGACGGATCGTCGAAGGACTGGGGCTGAGCGGCATGCGCGAGATCTGCGCCCGACATTTGGGACATTTGACTATACAGACAGAGCGCGGCTTTGCGGTGCAGGCGGTATTGTTGAAGGGAGAGAAGAGTTGAAGTTGAAGGGGGACAAGAATTGAAGCGGGAAACAACAGAGAACGGTACGCGGATGCGAGTTTTGCTGGCCGATGATGACGCGCTGGTGACCCGGGCGCTAAAGACAATTTTGGAAGCGTCGAACATTTCGGTGGTCGGCATGGCGTCGAACGGCGACGAAGCCGTGGCGCTCTACCGCGAACTGCAGCCGGATGTGCTGTTGATGGACATTCGTATGCCCGGGCGGAGCGGTCTCGAAGCTGCCCGTGAACTGCTGCGGGGCGGTGCCGCGTCTGATGCTACGTCCGGTGGTGTTTCTGACGGTGACAAAGCCGGCGGTGTCGGTGTCGGCGGTTCAGCCTCTGGCGCCGCCGCATCTGACGGTACCGGGGTCGGAGCATCCGCCGGGGCAAGTAGTAGCACTACGGATTCTCCGCCTAGAATCTTGTTGCTAACGACATTCCGCGACAGTGAATATTTGGCCGAAGCTCTGGCGCTGGGCTGTCGCGGCTATCTGCTCAAGCAGAACTTCGCCTCGATCATCCCCTCGTTGCGGGCGGTCATGGCCGGAAACTTTGTTTTTGACGAAGAAGTGGTTCAATCTCTGACGACCGAGACCCGGGTCAAAACCGACCCGCGCCTCACCGAGCGCGAGAACGAAGTCTTGACCCGAATCGCCTTGGGCGAAAACAATCGCGACATCGCCGCCGCCCTATTCCTCTCCGAGGGCACGGTGCGCAACCATGTTTCCAGCATGCTCGACAAGCTCGGCCTCCGTGACCGAACTCAACTCGCCGTTTACTATTA
>JAAZIX010000036.1 GCA_012800655.1 Clostridiaceae bacterium
GGTGCGTCTCGTGTCCCCCGGTCGACGCTATACCTAAGCCGCAAACTACCATGCGGGGACCCCGTATCAGACCCTCGTTGATAGCGCTCTTGAGCTCCGACGCGGTTCTGCCCACGGAACAGAGATCTCGCAGGGTCGTGACGCCTCGGGAAAGCTCATACCAGGCATTGCGCGTCGCATATAGCATGCGCTTGGCGTCACTAGAATTCTCCACCGCGGGCGCTCCCTGACGGAACATACCGCTGCAACGCGACAGGTGCCGTCTGTTAATATGCACATGCAGGTTCACAAGACCGGGGAGCAGAAAGCCTCCTCCCGCGTCCAGCACCGGACCGTCGTCCTTAAGCGCCGTTCCGATCTCCCTGATGCGGCCTTCCGCGATCCGCACCTCGGCATCGTAGGGCGGCCGACCGGTACAATCTATGATGGTACAATTTCTGATGATCATATAGCTTTCTCCCGTTGATGCCGCATGGAAGTGTTTTGTGTGTCCTTACGATTTTTCGGCAGTGGCATTTTTTGCATCCGGACCGAACAGGTCCGGGCGCTCCTGGCGTATGCTCACGTATCCGTTATCCGCCACAACTATATGATCCGTGAGCGGAATGCCGATCGTGCGAGCGGCCGAAGCGATCAGATTGGTCGTGCGGTAGTCCTGAGGGCTTGGAGTCGGGTTGCCGCTGGGATGATTGTGAACGATAACGACCGTAAAAGCATTGTGTTTGACCGCGCGTCGACAGATCTCCCGCGGAGATACCGCGGCGCGGTTCAATCCGCCGACCGCGATCAGATCACAACTGATCAGTTCGTGTTTTGTATTGAAATTCAGTGTCCACAAGTATTCCTGCTCGTTGAAATCATAATTCGACCGCATATACTGATATATCAGTTGCGGACTGTTCAGACGCGGACTCGGCTCGGCAATATTCATCTGCAACCGTCGCCCTAATTCCAGACTGGCGGCGATTTTTATTGCCTTAACCCGACCGATCCCCTTGAACGAGCGTAGCTCACCCAACGTAAGTGCCGCCAGATCGGAAAGTCCGGAGGACTCGGAAACTGAATTGCGCAAATCCTGAGCCAGCTCCAGTGCGGTCTTACCCGTTGTCCCGGTCGAAATTATAATCGCCAGGAGTTCACTGTCGGAGAGCATCTGCGCCCCGTGACGCTCCAATCTTTCGTATGGTCGATCACCCAGGGGATAATTCTTCATCTCGTATCCGCTTAAAACTCCGCCGTTCCGGTGGTGCGCGGGAACGGAATGACGTCGCGAATATTGTTGACCCCGGTCAGGTACATAATCAGACGCTCAAAACCCAGGCCGTAACCGGCATGCTTGGTCGTGCCGTAGCGGCGCAGTTCCAGATACCACCAGTACTCATCCATATTCAGATTGAACTCTTTGATTCGCTCGAGAAGGAGTTCTTCCCGCTCCTCTCTCTGGCTACCGCCGATAATTTCACCTATGCCCGGTACCAGGCAATCCATGGCCGCAACTGTTCTGAAATCGTCCTTCTCATTTAGGCGCATATAGAACGCTTTAATTTCGCGTGGATAATCCCGGACAAATACCGGGCCGCCGACCAAATGCTCGCTCAAATAGCGTTCATGCTCCGTCTGCAGATCCGCCCCCCAGAAGACGGGATATTTAAACTCCGTTTCCGCCTTCTGTAATTCGGCGATCGCATCGGTATAAGAAATAACATCGAATTCACTGTTTGCTACCAGCTCCAGCTTTTTAATCAGTCCGTGGGAAACAAATCTATCCAGGAAGGCTATCTCCGCCGAGCAGTTTTCCAGAACATATTTAATGACATAACGCAGCATCGCCTCGGCAAGTTCCATATCGTCATCCAGATCGGCAAAGGCGATTTCCGGCTCGATCATCCAGAACTCCGCGGCATGGCGCGGCGTATTTGAGTTCTCGGCACGGAAAGTCGGGCCGAAGGTATAGATTTTCGCAAATGCCTGGGCATAGCATTCCGCATTAAGCTGGCCGCTGACAGTGAGATTTACGTGCCGATGGAAAAAGTCCTGGCGGTAATCGACTTCTCCGTCTTCAGTACGCGGCGGGTTGGAGATATCCAAAGTCGTAACATTAAACATCTCGCCGGCACCCTCGGAATCGCTACCGGTAATTATCGGCGTGTGAACATAGACAAAGTTCCGCTCATGAAAGAATTTGTGGAGCGCGAAAGCCGCCTCGGAGCGGATTCTGAATACAGCTGAGAACAAATTGGTACGCGGGCGCAGATGCGCGATCGTACGCAAAAACTCCACCGTATGGCGTTTGGGCTGCAAGGGATAGGACGGCGGAGATTCACCTTCGATCGCAAGTGAGCTTAGGTTCAACTCGGGCAAGCCGTCGGGGCGTTGCGTAACGATGCCGGTCGCATAAACCGCGCTTCCGACTCCCAGCGACGATAAATCCCGATAAATATCTGCGGTATCTCCTTCCGCCGCACAGGTGATTTGTAAATTATCAAAACAACTACCGTCGTTCAGGTCGGCAAAGACACGCTGTTTCTGGCTACGGATATTGCGCAACCATCCGGCTACCGTGACTTGCTCGTCCCAGTACCGTTCGGGTTCGGTGAAAATTTCTTTAATTGTCAGTCTGCGATCATCCATCGCTCTTATCCCCTTTCAAATCTATCGGCAATCGCGACAAGAAACTCATCGGTTGTCACGGTTTGGCAGTTTTCTCCGATGTACTGCGAACGCAGGTCGCCGGTAATGATTCCCGCACTAATTGTTCGCAAAGACGCATCCTCCAGAGCTTTGGCAAACTCGGCCAATTCTGGGATATCATCCAAATGTGCACGCCAAGCGAGGGCGCCGGTCCAGGCAAACAGCGTCGCCATCGGATTGGTTGAGGTCTTCTCTCCCTTTAGGTGACGGTAGTAGTGGCGTGTCACGGTACCGTGCGCAGCCTCATACTCGCGCACACCGGAGGGAGATACCAGAACCGACGTCATCATGGCCAGGCTCCCGTTCGCGGAGGCCAGCATATCCGACATAACATCGCCGTCATAGTTTTTGCAAGCCCAAATAAAGCCGCCTTCCGACTTTATGACTCGGGCCACCATATCGTCAATAAGCGTATAGTGATATTCAATCCCCTGCTCGGCAAAAGCGTCTCTATATTCCCGCTCATACAATTCGGCAAAGATTTCCTTGAACCGCTGATCATAGGTCCGGGAAATCGTGTCTTTGGCCGAGAACCACAGATCTTCCCCCGCACCCAGAGCGTAATTGAAACAGGCGCGCGCGAAGTTTGCGATCGAAGCGTCGCGATTGCAGACAACCTGAACTATGCCGTTATCTCCGTCGGCAAACGTATCGACGGAAACACGCTGCTCACTACCATCGACGCTCGTGACCAATAATTCTACCTTGGCCGGGCGGTCGACACGATACTCGACATTCTGATAAACATCGCCGCTGGCATGTCGGGCAATGGTAATCGGACGTTTCCAGGAACGCACCCAAGGTAAAAGAACATCGGAAGTAATCGGTTTGCGGAAGACAGTTCCGTCCAAGTGGGCACGCAAGGTAGCATTCGGGCTGCGCCAGAGGTTGCTGAGATTATATTCCTCTACTCTCTGAGGATTCGGCGTTATCGTCGCACACTTTACCGCCACGCCCAGTCTGGCCGTGGCTTTTGCGGCCTCTATGGTTACGGCGTCGCTCGTCCGTTCGCGCTCCGGCAGACCCAGGTCGTAATATTCACTCTTCAAATTAACATAAGGATTTATCAGCAGATCCTTGATTTTCTGCCAAATAATCCGGGTCATTTCATCTCCGTCCATCTCTACCAATGGATTTATCATTTTGATTCGTCGCATAAAACTACACTTTCTAAAATCACATAGAATTTACATACATGCCTGTACCACAAGAGTATCGAAAGCTATCTGCTCCTCCATGGCACCGGATTTTATCGCTACATCGGTTCTATAACAGAGATCATATAACTCAATTAGGCGATCGACGCTCAATCGAGCAACCTGTCGAATTAAACGTTGCGCCACAAACGGATGAACCTTGATCCTCTGAATCAAGGCCTGGGCGGAAGACGCCTCGGAAGCGCAGAGCAATTGTGAGAAATGGCGCCCCAACATGAACAGCATCCGCAACACCGGCTCTTTCTGCTGATAGAGTTTTTCCACCAGCTGAACCGCCGTACGCGTATCGCGCGCCGCCAGCGCGTCGGTTAAATTGAATATATTGCCGCGCAAGTCCGGCACACTGAACTCATCCAACAGACTCAGCGTGACTTGTTTTTGACCGGAAGACTCAGCCTGCAGGGCCAATTTGCGCAGCTCATTGCTCAGACCCATCATGTCCGTTTCAAAGCGGTCAATCAGGCTGTAAGCGGCCGAGTTGTCAATCTGCAATCCCAAATGTTTTCCGTACTGTGATACCCAGGAACGCAATTCGGCGGCAC
>JAAZIX010000037.1 GCA_012800655.1 Clostridiaceae bacterium
CGATCGGCGGTAATGTGTTCATTACCGAGTCGATTGCCGCGGGTGCCAGGGTGAGCCTGACCGAGACCGATTAGCGAAAATCAATGACACCGGGATCACCGGCGCAGAAATCAGAGGAACTCGCTGAAATCCTGTTCAGCGGTGAACATTCGCACGTTGACCTTATTGGTGCCGTGATAGTCGCTGCCGCAGGTTGCGAGCAGCCCGAGTTCGCGTGTCACGGTCGCAAGTTCTTTGCGCTGGAGCCAAGTGTGTTGACCGCTGACCGTTTCCACACCGATCAGACCTTTGTCCTTGAGATATTTCAGACTGTTGTACAACGAGTCGTCATCGTCGCGTCCGGTCCAGCCGTATAGGGCGGGATGGGCGAGAACCGGGACACCGCCGGCTTCGAGAATGGAAACGATTACATCCTCCACATCGGCAATTTCACGACGGACGTAGTAAGGTGCGGAGGAGGAGAGCCATGAGTGGAAAGCTTCGTCGGTCGAACCGGCATAGCCTTTGCGCACGAGGATATTGGCCATGTGTACACGTCCGACGATTGAGCCTCCCTCGGCACGGAGCTCCTCGTAACTGATCGGCAGACCGTTTTCGGTTAGAACGGCGCACATTTTGCGGTTGCGTTCGTCGCGGGAGATCTGGCTCTGCTCAACGATACTCTGTATCGCTTCATAACCGCCGAAGGGGAAATAGGCCAGCAGATGGAGCTCCTGATTGAGCCCCTGGGTGGAGACTTCAATCCCGGGGATGATGACCGGGGTTTTTACGCCCAATTGGCGAAGTTTGCTCTCAATGATTTTGATTTCCCTGACGCCCTTGAAGTTGTCGTGGTCGGTGAGGGAGATGGTTTTAAGGCCGTTGCGCATGGCGCGTTCAATGAGCTGGGCGGCGGATTCGCTGCCGTCCGAACACATTGAGTGCATGTGCAGGTCACAGGCGCCGGCGGCAACGACGGTACTGAGGTATTCCGCGGCGCGGGCGGATTCCGGATATAAGCTCGCCGAGAATACGGAGCTCCTTGGGGATTCGTCGGGTTGTAAAAAATCAGCTCTACTCATCGGTTTTTCCTACTCGTAAAATTGCGCGGCAAGGCACGCAGCAAGTGTCGGCTACGGGTAAGGGCAGAGCGGTCAGGCGCATCGGCTCGACCGGAGCATGTTCCAGATTGACGCAAGGGGCGAGCATTAGGATGTCGGCGGCGTAGAAATCATGGAAGAAGCCCTGCGGTTTGGCGAGATTGTCCCAGCGCGGAACGTCACTGCCCAGTATGAAGGGGCGGCGGGAGATTAGCCAGTCCATGGCGTCGCGGGTGAAGTAGGGAGCGGCGGAGAGATAATCGGGGTCGAACCAGCGGTTGCCCCAGGCGGCGGAGACTAGGAGAGCGTCGCCGGGCTGAATGAGACCGGCGTTGGGAGCGGTGGCGAGCATGGCCGCGGTGATCGGGGGACGGGCGGCTTCGACAGAGGGATCGGGGGTTGCGGCGGCGGAGGTCGGCTCGGCCGCAGTCGCCGGCGCGGTTTCGGGACGCACCTGCAACACTATACAGCGACGGTCAATCAGATCGGCCAGGGGAATGGCGTCTATATTGTACGATTCATCTCCTAAGATGTGTGCCGGGGTCTCGAGATAAGTTCCGGTCTGGCCGGACATGCCTTCAAAATAGTCGACATACACCTTATGCTCGACCCAATCGACGGTCGGGAAGGGGCGTTTGTTGAATTGGGGATAGGGAGGCTCATATTGCCACATGCCGTTGGCAATGATTCCACTTATATCAATAATCTGTTCTTTGCAAATCTCCACGTGATTCTCCTTTTAAGATGCAAAAGCCACGCCGGATGAGGGCATCCGGCGTGACTCGGCAATTTAACTTAGGCGAAAATGTTCTGATTTTCGCGCCAGAGGTCAAAGGGGCGGGCGATTTCGTAGCTGACGTAGCAGTTGCCCGGGAAGAGCTTGACGATCGAGGCGGGGCAGTCCATGGAAACAGGTCCGTAGAGCTCGATACGCGAAATCATGCGCTGCCAGGAATCAACACCGCCGGTGAAGACGATGTTGTGCATCTCGAGACGATAGCGGGCGTTGGCGACATCGCGCGGTCCGATTGTGACGGATCCCGGGGGAACGGCCCAAACGTCGCCGGAAG
>JAAZIX010000038.1 GCA_012800655.1 Clostridiaceae bacterium
CGGCAAATATATCTTCGAGCCTGCCGCATTCCACTATCCGACCCATATACATAACGGCAACTTCGTCACAATGTTCGGCAATAATACCCATATTATGAGTTATGAGAATCACCGACGTTCCGTACTCATCTCGCAGCGACTGCATCAGTTCGAGAATTTGGGCCTGAATCGTCACGTCCAGAGCCGTCGTAGGCTCGTCCGCAATCAGAACATCCGGATTGCAGACCATAGCGATCGCGATCATGACACGCTGCTTCATTCCTCCCGAGAACTGGTGCGGATAGTCTCCGTATCTGGCCGCGGAATCCGGGATGCCGAGTTTACACAACAGAGCCAGAATCCGCTGCTTTGCCGCTTTCTTGTCGATCTTTTCGTGCTGACGCAGATTCTCCATGATCTGGCTGCCAATTGTGTAGACCGGATTCAAAGAGGACATCGGATCCTGGAAGATCATCGCGATCTCCTTGCCGCGGATTGCACGCATCTCTTTACCGTCCGGCTTGAGTTCGTCCAGCCGGATAACTTCACCGTCTTTGCGGATATATTCGACCGTTCCGCCGGCGATATATCCCGCCTGGGGCAACAACTGCAGTATAGAGTGAGCAGTCACGCTTTTGCCGCAACCGGATTCTCCGACAATGCCCAGGGTCTTGCCTCGTTTAAGCGCAAGAGAAACTCCATTAACCGCATTAACAATCCGCTTACCGACTTTGAACTTTGTCTGAAGGTCGCTGACACGCAAAACAGTGTCTTCCGTCTGTTCCATGCCTCTCTCCTTACTGTGTTGCATCAAATGCATCCCTGAGTCCGTCGCCCAGGAAGTTAACACTGAGCACGAACAGGGAAATAGCTACGCCGGGCGCAATCCAGAGCATTGGCAAGTTCTGAACAATATCCATACGCTTGGCTGCGTTGATGATGTTGCCCCAGGTGGGGACATCGGGCGGTACTCCCATACCCAGAAAGCTCAGACCGGCCTCGGACAGAATATAGCCGGCCACGGACGTCGTAGCACTAACAATAATAGGGCCGAGCGTATTGGGTAGCAGATGGTGAAACATAATTGACCAGGCGCTGACGCCATTAGCTACACAGCTCTCAACAAAGGGTTCCTCCCGGAGCGAAATAATCTTGGCACGCACGATGCGCTGAGTACCCGGCCAACCGGTCAGAATAAAAACCCCGATCATATTTGCCGTACTCTGCCCTAAAATTCCCACACAGAGCAACACTAACAACGTACGTGGAAAAGTCATAAACAGTTCGGATATGAACAGTAGCACTTTATCTAGCCAGCCGCCGTAATAGCCGGAAATGCAACCCAGCATCACGCCGACCAGCGCCGCGCCGCCGGCGCTGACCAGGCCGATCAGAATCGATACACGGCCGCCGTAGAGCAGGCGCGCCATAATATCCCGACCGACACGGTCGGTTCCCAGCGGATGCTGCCATGAGATCGGCAGTTCTCTTTGAGACAGATCAATAAAAGTAGGATCATAGGGCGTCAGCAGCGGCGCCGCCAGCGAAGCCGCCAGAATCAGGAACATTATTACGCAACCGGCTACGGCCAACCTGTTGGCGATGAATTTTTGATAATTACGCCGGGATAGGCTGGATTTTAATATTGTTGTCTTAGTTTTCATAGTGTTTCCCTTCATCAATCCAGACGGATCCGCGGATCCAGCACCGCTGTCAGAATATCGACCAGACAACTCGCGACCAGTGTTACTGCCGCCATGACCATAGTTGTTAGCATGACAACCGGTATATCGCTGGCGGAAAGCGCATCCAGCGCCATCGCTCCGACACCGGTATAGTTAAACACGCTTTCTATCACGACCGCACCGCTGACCAGAATCGGTAGGCGAAAAACCAGCAACGTCATAACCGGAATCATCGCGTTACGTAAACCGTGCTTGACGTTAACCGTCAGCCGCGGAAGGCCCTTGCTACGCGCGGTTTTCACATAATCCTTATTTAGAACATCCAACATAGAGCTGCGCGTAAAGCGCATCAATGTCGCAACCAGCGGCAAAGCCAGACAGGTGCCGGGTAACACCATGTGATGGAGACGGTTCCAGAAGCTGCCGTCTCCGGCCGTCATTCGGCCGCCGGTCGGGAACCACCTGAGATTCAGCGAAAAGAAAAGAATGAACATAATGCCGAAGAAAAACTCCGGCACTGAAATGCCAATAACGCTGAAAGTTGTATTTGTATAGTCAATCCAGCTATTCTTATGGATTGCCGCTAGATACCCAAACAGTAGACCAAGAATGTTGGCAATGAGCAAGGCAAAAACCGCCAGCGCGATCGTAGCCGGCAGGCGATCCGCCATCATTTGGCTTACATCAGAGCCGTTGACCTGAGAAAAACCCAAATTGCCCTGCAGTATTCTCCCCAACCAGGAGAAATACTGCATATACCAAGGCCGGTTCAGCCCCAACGACTCCCTTAGCATTTCCAACTCAGCTTCTGTCATATTCTTGTACATCTCGGGCGGAACAGTTCTGGTAATCGGATCACCGGGTAATGCCTGCAATCCGAGAAAAATGACCAGCGTGATTATCAACAATTTAGGAATCAGTTCCAAGAACCTCCGAATCGTATATCTAAGCATTCTTTCTCTCCCTCCTGTTCCGGAGCATACTTAACCAACGGGGCAGCTTGCGTCAGGGACAAGCTGCCCCGCCAATCCGTAAGCGTCAGACCACAGTAGCAGGCGGCACAGGCACTTACATTACACTTGTTCCTACTACGCTCTACTTACCACCAATCAGACTCCATTCGCTGAATTTGTAATCGCGGGTCAAGCGATAATCATATTCAAAGACAACTTCAGGTATACTGACGTGGGCGGTATTGACCATCTCAATAGCGTTCAGACCGTAGACCGGGAAGAAATACGCACTCTCGATTCCCGCTACTTAAATCTCGTCGGCCAGTTTTTTAGCAACGGCATCATCTTGTGTAGCATTATAAGCGGTAAGTTTTTCTGTAAAATTTTTCTTACGGTAATCGTAGCTATCGCCGCTCTCACCCAGAATTTTGTCTGTGCCGCCGTCTGCCATAAAATTACAATAAATCAAGACTGGGTCAGTATTCGGATTTGCAAAGGCGGCATACATGATATCGTAGTTATGCGTTTCGTACAGAATAGATCCCAAGTCGCCTGTGGCCAGGAAAGCCTCGGCCTGAACCCCTGCATCGGCCAGATTCTGGCAGACCAGACTCATTACATCGGCGGTAGTCTGATCGGTGTAATAATAGCAGATACGAATTTTCTTGCTGTAATCGAAGCCGGCCTGATCCAGTAGTGCTTTGGCGCCGTCCACATCGCGCTGGAACTTGGGGACGTCTTTGTTGTACATTTTATGTGCATTCGGAATGAGGGTAGTTCTCGCTTCCGACTGACCAACATACATACTGGAAATCGCCTCCCTATCAATCAAACGTGCGATTGCCTGGCGAACACGTTGATCCGTTATATTCGGATGCTGCTTGCCGTCGGCGCATCCAACTTGGTTAATAGTGAAAAACCGAACATAGTCGCTCGGCATAACCATACCGATAACGTTGGGATTCTGCTTATTGACGTTTTTGGCCACAGTAATATCGTTCAATGTATTGCCGTAGGCAAAATCCAGTTCGTCGGCTATCAGCGCCGCAACAACGGCATCATCTCCACCGGTGTAGTAAGAGGTGAACAGAACGTTCTTGATCTTAGCCTTACTCCCCCAATATTCTTCGTTCCTCACACAGGTGTAATAGTCAGGATATTTCATTTCGTCGATCTTGTAAATTCCAGTCCCGTAAGGTTTCTTCCAGAAGTCACATGTTGACAGATCCTCACGGGCGACACCGGCAAACTCCTTGGCCGGTACTATGTTCACCCCAGCAACAACCCCAAAGAAATCCCGATTTGTCGCTTTCAATTTAATGATAACCTTGTTACCGTCGGTTGTAACCCCGGGAAGCTTGTCGGATTTCCCCTCTGATAACTCTTCAGCACCGACAATAGCCATTAGCGATGTTTTCATCGAGTTTTTCGGATCCGCTATCATTGCCCAAAAAGTGAAGGCAACATCTTCGGCAGTCAGCAAATCGCCGCTATGCCACTTAACGCCTTCACGTATCGTAAATGTGTAGGTCAGTCCGTCGGCAGACACTTCCCATTTTTCAGCCAGCTTCGGTACTAACTCTACTGACTTGCCGCTCAGTGAGAGCAATGGGTCAAAAATCATATAGGGACCGAGATGCTGGCGATCAATCCATATACACTGGAAAAGAGTGCCTATTCCCTGCCCCTGATGCCACATCAGCTTCAGCGTGCCGGTTTCGTTAATATCCTCGGCAGGTGGCTTGCTCGGTTGCGCTGTCGGCTGCGCTCCAGACGCGGGCGGAGTAGGTTTTTCGGTCTTCTCTTCGCCTCCCTTGGACTGACAGGCTGCGACCACGCCCATCAGCATCACTATGCTCAGTACGATCGCGATGATCCTGAACTTTTTCATATTGTTTCCTCCTCATTTTTTGTTTTTACTCGATGCGGTGCATCGGGCTACTTCATATCCGGTTGACCGGATCTCAGTCATATTTAAACATCGTATGCTTCATAGAAAATCACCGTTGCGCTACGCTTATCTAAAGATATCGTTATTCCCCGACCGGCTTCCTCTCCGGTCAGTTCAAATTGTTCGCCGGTCAGCGCATTCTCAAAACGGTACAGAAGTTTATCCTCCAGTCGAGGCCGCAAGACAAACTCATCCGTCTCCGCGCGGGTGTTGCGCACCGCTACCATGAAGCCTTTTTTGCTTTCCGGCTCGTCCATCTGATACGCATACCAATCCGCGGAACTCGCGCGACATTCCGTAAGCGGATAATAATCTCCCGTTAGCATCAGATGTGCGGCTTGTCGCCATATAGGCCGAATGTTTTGTACAACCGATACCAGCTCCTCCGAATCAGGATATTCATACGAAATAGCAGGAGACAATACGGCAAGATGAGAGAACATATCTCCACCCGTACGACAACTGCGTTCGTCATAACCGGCCTCTCCCGGATATAATCCCTGTGCATCATCCCAGTTGATGCCTCTACTCATAAAGTACGGTATCCAGCTAAACATGTATTTTTGCTGAACCTGTTTTTTCGGGTGATGTCCGTAATACATGTCGGTATAATGCAGGGGGACGGCCGGAGAACGCAATGTTTCCAAATCATTGCGCCGTCCTCCCGAGGCACATGAATCTATCCACAAACCCGGGTTCCTTTGCAGCAGTTCTTGCCACAATCTCAAAAAGTTCACGCAATAGCGGTTTTCTTTCATGCCCATGCGACCCGATTCGTCATTGTCCAGCCAGAACATCAATGGATCGATGTTCAAGTCTTCGCGGAAAATGCTTACACCGGATTCTTTAATTACAGCGTCCAGACGTTTCAACATCCATTGGAAGCAATCTTCGTTGCCGAGATCAACCACGTAAGAGTCCATCAAATATCTCATATTTTTGTTTTCCACATACTGCAAATCCGAGGCGAGATCCGGCCGTCGTCGGGATAGCATCCACTCGGGATGTTTTTCGGCCAGCTCTGTACCGGGACGACAACGCCCATACTCAAACCAGAGAAGAAAATCTATACCATTGTCCGCGCAAAGCTTACCCAGAGGTTGCAGACCGTCCGGAAAGCGGCGGCGATCGGGATAATGGGAGCCTACGTCACGCCAATTGTCGCACTGATACCAACCGGCATCCAGCCACCAGCCGTCGGGCTTGCAGTTCCGGCCGACAACGTGGCTGACACCCTCAAGATGAAATTCAATTGTGTCAAAAACATGCTCCCCATTATCCTCCTCGCCGCGCGGATCCTTTCGGCAAATAAAAGAATACGGCTGCAGCGGTGTGCCCGAAACTGAACGAGGAAGCATATATTTGAGATACCAGCGCCGCCACACATTGACGCCGCGTTCCTCCGCGCCGACAAAGCCCATCAATGTGAGCCTGGGCAGGCGGAGACTCTCACCGGGAAGCAAGACAGTCTTAAGATATTGCTGTCCGACTGCAAAGCGGGCGCCGCCCTGAGCAGGCTCAATCTCGGCCTGCCATTGTCCGGGCCAGCCCACGGCAATATTCACACCCCAAGCGGGAAACAGTAGGCGCATATAGGGGGAAACTCCGTTGCAGGGGCGGCCGCCTACAGGGGCCAGGACAAATTTATGATCTAACGGATCAAGATATTCCTCAAAACAATATTCGTCTCCACTGTCTCCTTTACCGTAACGGAAATTAGGAACGAAATCTTTGTCCTCCGCATCACAAATAAGCACATCAAGACGCAGTTCGGACAGACATGGGGTTAACGATCTTCCGGTGTTTTCAAAACATACAAGCCACTCCACAACCGGGAAGTCAGTGTATTCTCTACACTTCGCAGTCACACGCAGACCGTTCCGTACTCCGCTCACAGCAGTATTTATTACGCCGTCTGAAGTCTGTTCTCTGCATACTTGTGGAGCGAAGCTTTCCGGTATTCCCTGCACACATTCGTTCCCCAAACGGAACCGCAAAGGAATGCTTTGAGGATCCGAATAAGGCGATAGAGCAGATATGTGTGCCATGTCTTTATGTGAAATATTATTGTTAGTACGCATAAGCCCTCCTTAAGTCCTCCTTGCGCAAATCAAACCTTAACTTTCCTTACCAGAGAGTCAATTCCACGATTTTTATTCTAAGCAGAGTATTTTTCCGTTTCAATACCCTGCCGCCAAGATGCCATTAAAGTGGGCATATTGGCAACATTTCGATATCCGCCAAGTCAATTTTCTTATGTTATTTAACAAGGTAACTGTCTATAATAGAAAATAGCACTTAAGTCGCTACATAGTTTATGGTAAACAGTAGCACCGGGTTGCTACAGGGGGTCTATATGTTGCAGAAAATCATAGTTAAGCTTTCGCATCTATCCTTTCGCAGTAAGCTGGCTGTCTCTCTGGGCTGTATTTGTCTTGTCGTAATTCTGGTCGTCGGAATCAGTTCCTATCAGTTGGCCGGAAACGAACTGCGCAATCTGAGCACAAAAATTTCCGAGAAGAATATTATGACAACCGAGCAGAATCTCTCTGCCTATCTTGATAAAGTTATGGATTACACGACACAGATTATGAACATCCCGGCTCTGCGCAATATGTCTGAGCACGAGCTGGCGGAGGCGGAAGCGGCCGGTCTTTCCTCGGAGATTATTTCCGGCATACACAGATATATGAAAGCAGCGGAAGCCAATAATCTATCTTTCCAGGCTATGGAATTCTATTCCGCCAACGGACACTCGCTACGTTATCAGGCCAATTTCACGACTGAATTTCAAGACTACTCTTCCTGCCTGGACTCTCTGGCCGATTTTAATCCTTCAGCCAGGGAGTCTCTACACACGGATCGCTATACCCGCACTTTATGGCTAATTTATCCGCTCACAGAAAACCGAACCGGACAGACCGTAAACCATCTGGTCTGCGTACGTTTTTTGTATGACTCCTTGATGAAAAAACATGGCATTCTGATTGCCGCCCTCAATGACAAGGAGCTTTACCGCACTTACAGCAGCTATGCCGAGGACAGCTTTATAGTGGGCAACGACGGACAGATGCGCTCTGCTGCCCGAACCAATCTGATCGGAACCGAATTGACTGAAGCAGATCTGCGCGACAAGATTCTGCGCGGCGCCGCTGAAATAACCACTTTCTCCGCCAAAAACAAACACGGAGCAATTAAGTTGTATTCCTGCCATCCTACCCTGGACAATAGCGCCGTTCTGGTCATCCCTTTTGATTTCTATACCGGAATATCCCGGCAGGAAAGAAATCGTTACTTGCTTTCGATCGGGATACTGCTGGTCGCGGTCATGATAATAACTTTCTGGCTGGTCATGCAGGTCTCGCGTCGATTGTCCCGCTCTCTTTACGAACTGGCTGATGTTGTAAAGCGGATCGACGATGGTGATCTGACCTTGCGCTACACCGCGACCGGACAGGACGAAGTCGCTTACCTCGGTGAAAAAATCAATAACATGCTGGACAGCATAATGGTTGCCGTGCAACTCCGCGAAAAGCAACTGGAAGCGCGTCGCCTGCTGGAAATCAGGCTTATGCAATCTCAGATCAATCCCCACTTGCTGTATAATACGTTGGACGCGGTATTATGGAACCAGCAAAACAACCGTTCTGAAAATGCGACCGCGCTGACTGCCGCGCTCAGCGGCTTTTTCAAGTATTCTCTGGCCAAAGGTAGCTCCATGACCTCTCTGGGCAAAGAGATTCAGTTGATCCGTTATTACCTGTCCATCCAGCAGCTGGCGCGTGAGCAGGATATTTCGCTGGAGCTGGAAGTTCCGCCGGAACTGTTGGAGGCACAGATCATCAAGCTCTCTTTGCAACCGCTTGTTGAAAATGCCGTTATTCACGGTTTTTCCGGCTATCGCGACAACGGACGCATTGTTCTGCGCGCCGTCCGCCAAGCAGATCTTCTGGTTATATCCGTCACTGATAACGGCATCGGCATGACGGAGGAAGAGCTTAGCGACCTGCGGCGAAGCCTGGAAATATATCCGCCGCCGGATAATATGAAAAGCTTCGGGCTGTATAATATAAATTGGAGGATCAAAAAAACTTACGGCGATTCTTACGCTCTTCGGGTTGAAAGCTCGCTCTGTGAGTATACGACAATTACATTGACCTTTCCGTTCTCGGAGTACAGCCCCTGAAATCGACACGGGTGGATGAACGGAGCCGACTAACGAGCCAGACAGAGTAGTCGCCAACACAAAGGGCGGCAGGAGGTTACAAATGATTGATGTCATGATCATAGACGACGACACTTCCGTACGGGAGTCTCTTAAAGATAAGATTGACTGGGAGGCGCTACAGTTGCGTCTGGTCTGTGAGGCGGCCGACAGCGATACGGCTCGGGAACTTTATCTTATACACCGCCCCAAGATCATAATTACCGATATTTGCATTCCGATCATATCCGGTCTGGAGCTGGCCGAGGAGCTGGTCAAGCTAGATTCCTATATCCGTTTCATCGTGATCACCGGCTTCAACGATTTTGAATACGCCCAAAAATCGGTCCGCCTGGGTGCCGTCGACCTGCTCTCCAAGCCTATCTTCCCGGAGGAAATCAACGCCAGTCTGGTTAGAGCGATTCGTTTTTTCTCCGAGCAGAAAGACAAATTCAATGAAGCGGTGCGCAACATTCATCTCTCCGGCGAACTACAGATCCTGCAACAGGTTTTTGTTAAAGACCTTCTGACCGGACGTCTGCGGGATCGCCGCCTGATCAGTGAAAAAATCGGTCTTCTGCGCCTTCAGTTGGACGCTCCCCGCTTCGCCGTAGCCATCATCGAGCCGATCAGCTCAGACGGCCATGTGCCCGATCGGGATCGAGATGCCGCTTTACTGAACACTATCCAGGAGGATTTGTCGGCCGAAGGACTGCAAACCGTCTGCTACACTGATGATGACGGTCGGATCATCTGCATGCTTAGTACGGATATGGAAAATCCGGACAATATGATAGAAGACCGGCTGAGCCAGCTACAGGACCATTTGCAGTTCAGCACCAACCGCGCTTTGCACATCGGTATCGGACAGACCGTCACCGATCTCCTGCAGTTGCCCAAAAGCCGAACCGAAGCTCTGATTGCGTTGAACTATCAGCAACTGGTCGCCGAGAGCACGATAATTCATTACAAAAACATCCGACATTTCGAGATGCATTTCCCCGATACGGATTCCCTGGAATCAC
>JAAZIX010000039.1 GCA_012800655.1 Clostridiaceae bacterium
GCTGTCTGTAGCCATGAGCGCCATCATGGGTACAGGCAGTTTCGTTTGTATCCGGGTGGTTGAACAAAAAGGAGAGCAGCCATGACGGAAACTGAATGGGCTGACGCATCCGAAATAATCCAACGTTGACCCGTTCGCGAAAAACCGAATGGGTTTTTTATTTCCACCGGAACGGATAACTACCGAAATGTGCGCGGCGGTCGTGGCGAAGGAGACTGCGGGCGTACGGCGGCGAAACAAAAACAATACGAATAGTAAATAGAAAGATAACAAATTAAATAGAGGATGATGAGAATGAAAGTAAGAAATAAAATGAAGCATCGGGCAATTCGCCTGGGTATGATCATATTGACATTGACGCTGGTACTGGCCGGTTGCGCGACGGGCGGCGGCGGCGGTGAGAAGAAGGTAAAGCTGGGAATTCTCCAGATGATGGCACACGCATCGCTCGACCAGGCGCGCGAGGGCTTCCTCGCGGCTCTGAAAGAGGGCGGTTACGAAGAAGGAAAGAACTTGGTTGTTGATTATCAGAACGGGCAGGGCGAGCGCTCGAATATGCAGACGATGTCCGAGCGGTTGGTCGCCAACAGCGATATTATTTTGACGATTGCCACGCCGGCGGCGCAGGCGCTGGTCGAAGTCGGACCCACGCAGCCGGTTCTGTTCACGGCCGTGACCAATCCGGTCAGCGCCGGACTGATTGCGAGCATGGAGAAGCCGGGCGGTCTCGTGACCGGAACTTCCGATATGGCGCCTATTGCCGATCAGGTCGCGCTGCTTCTCGGCATCAAACCGGATATTAAGACAGTCGGACTGATCTACAATTTAGGCGAGCAGAATTCCGTCGAGCAGATCGATATGGCGAAGGCCGCGCTGGCCAAGGCCGGTGTAAAGGTCGTCGAAATGACGGTGACCTCGACCAATGACGTTGAGCAGATGATGACGAATCTGGCCAAGCAGGTTGACGGTATTTATATCCCGACTGACAATACTCTGGCGGCCGCGGCACAGACGGTCGGCGAAGTTGCGAGGGAATACAAGGTTCCGGTTGTTGCGGGATCGGTTTCGCAGGTTGAAGAGGGCGGTCTGGCCACGTACGGCATCGATTATTACCAGCTGGGTCTCCAGACCGGGCGTCAGGCGCTGAAGTTGAAGGTTCTGGGCGGTACTGCCGAGCCCAAGGATGTTCCGGCGGAGTATCCCAAGGATCTGTCGCTGGAAGTGAACGAAGAGATGGCGGCGGCTCTGGGCATTGATCCCAAGTCGATCAAGAGCGGAAAGTAAGTAGCATGGATTCCGGCCGGCGTAAAGCCGGCCGGAGCCGTTTGGTTTAGCGGCCGCCAAAGGCTGCAAAGTGATGAGGAGTCACTAGATGGACATTATTTTTTCCAGTGTTGCGCAAGGTCTGCTGTGGGCGATTCTGGCCATAGGCGTTTTTATGACCTACCGAGTTCTGGATATTGCCGACCTCTCGGCGGAGGGAACCTTCCCCCTGGGAGCGGCGGTAGGAGTCTCCCTGATCGTTCAGGGTGTTCCGCCTGTTGCGGCAACCATACTGGCGATGGTGGCCGGTATGTTGGCCGGGTTGATTGCCGGCATTTTACACACAAAGATGAAGATTCCGGCGCTACTGACCGGTATTCTTATGCTCACCGGGTTGTACTCGGTGAATTTGCGCGTTCTTGCCAACCGCGCTAATTTAAGTTTGGCGGGGCATTCGACGCTGATGCGGACTTTGCAGGCAGCGGGGGTGAGCCGCCTAGCTTCCACCGCGATTGTCGGCGCAATCTCGATCGGGCTGGTGGTTTTGATTTTGACTTGGTTCTTTCATACGGAAGTCGGTCTGTCGCTACGGGCGACCGGCAACAATGAGATTATGGCCGAGGCGAACAGCATCAATATTAATCTGATGAAGGTGCTGGGATATATGCTCGGTAATGGACTGATCGCGCTGGCCGGGGCGCTGATCGCGCAGAACAACGGTTATGCCGATGTCGGCATGGGAACCGGCACGATCGTGATCGGCCTGGCGTCGGTCATTATCTCGGAGGTTCTGTTCCGTCCGAAGAAGATCGCCTGGCATTTGCTTGTGATTGCGATCGGTTCGATTTTATATCGTTTGGTTATTGACCTGGTGTTGACGCTGGGGGTTCAGCCACAGGATCTGAAATTGTTCTCGGCCATCGTATTGGCGCTGGTGCTGTGGTTGCCGGAACTTAAGTGGTTGCAGGGTAAGGAAGAGAGTAGGAGTGTGAAATGACGATGTTATTGTCGATTGAAAATGTGAATAAGGCCTTTGGTCGCGGAACCATACACGAGAACTGTGTTCTCCGTGATTTCAATCTCGTGCTGAACACCGGCGACTTTGTTAGTGTGATCGGCAGCAACGGGACCGGCAAGACGACGCTGATGAATTGCATTGCCGGTTCGTACGGTGTCGATACGGGCGAGATCAGGCTGGGGGATATGGTGCTCAACAAGCAGCCGGCACGCCGGCGGGCCAAGTATATCGGCCGGGTGTTTCAGAACCCTTCGACGGGAACGGCGAGCGATTTGACGATTGCCGAGAATATGGCGATTGCCTGGCGGCGCGGAATGCGCAGTGGGCTCGGGCGTAGCGTCGACGCGAATTTGCGGGCGACGTTTAGAGAGCGCCTGGAGTTCCTCGGACTCGGGCTGGAGGATCGACTGGATGTGCCGGTGCGGTATCTGTCGGGTGGACAAAGGCAGGCCCTGTCGCTGTTGATGGCGACGCTACGGCAGCCGAAGTTGCTCCTGCTCGATGAGCATACAGCCTCGCTGGATCCGAATACGAGTCTTCAGGTGATGGAGCTGACCGACCGGTTGGTGCGCGAGTACCGGCAGACGACGCTAATGATCACGCACAATATGCAGAATGCGATTCAGTACGGGAATCGTCTGATCATGCTACATGAGGGGCATGTGGTCGCCGATGTGTCCGGTGCTGAAAAGGAGGAATTGACCGTGCCGCTTCTGGTAGAGATGTTTCGTCGGCAGGCGAACGGCGATCTCGGTCTCAGCGATAAGGTGGTGTTGACGGCATAGCGTGGAGCCGCCGCCTTGTGAAACATAGGCACGGAAAGGTGGGAGACAAATGAACTTACGTAGACTGGTATTGTTACACTCAAACGATATGCACGGTGATTTTTTTGCCAGGGAAGGGCGCGAGAAGCTCGTCGGCGGGATGAGCATGCTTTCCGGATATGTGCAAAAAACCCGCGCAGAAGAGAAGGATCCGGTTTTGTATGTGATTTCCGGGGACATGCTGCAAGGATCGATTATTGATCAGGAGTATCGGGGCATCTCAACGATTCTTTTGATGAATATGCTCAGTCCGGATGTGGTTACGGTCGGAAACCATGAGACAGACTACGGCTTGGCGCACCTTATGTTTTTGGAACGATGTGCGAATTTCCCGATTGTGAATGCGAATCTGTTTATCAAGCCAACCGAAGCGAATCTCTTTCAGCCCTACCTTATCCGGGAGGTGGACGGGATTCGGATTCTGTTTGTAGGTATTATCACCGAGCAGGTGATGCATACCAAGGACCCGCTGGTCGGCGGCTTTGTCACTATTGAAGATGCCGCTCGCGAGGTTGAATATATTTGCAACAATTACCGTGACTTGGATATCGATTTGACGGTGCTGTTAACGCATATCGGATTTGAGGATGATAAAAAGTTGGCGGCGTTGTTGCCACCGGAACTCGGTGTCGATTTGATTATCGGTGGACACAGCCACACTTTGCTTGAGCGCCCGGAAAAGGTCAACGATATCCTAATCACGCAGGTCGGGTCAGGAACGGAATTTATCGGCCGCTATGATTTGCTGATAAATATGGATACGAATTCGATACATGAATATACTTGGCAGGCCATTCCGATCGACGATTCGCATTGCCCGCATGATCCGGTTCTGGAAGAGCTGTTGAATCATTACAGAGACGAAGTTGACGGTAAATACAATGCGGTGCTTTGCCGCTTGCCCCACGACTTTGAGCACGCGACACGTTATCGCCAGACCGAGCTGGGCAGTTTGTTTGCTGATATTCTTCGTTATCAGCTCGGCGTGGATGTGGTCTTTGTGGCCTCCGGATCGGTTCGTCGTCCGGCGCTTCCTCGCTTGGTCACGCACGCGACGCTGTTGGAGTCATTCCCCTTCAATGAGCCGCTGATCAGTTTTTCGGTAACGGGTGCGATGCTATCTCGCATGATATCGCACCTGATGCGGTATCTCTATGAACAAAATGGCCGCGAGTTCTACCAGTGGAGCGTAGGACTGCGGGCGGATGTTGACGCCTCCGGTGAAGTTATAAATATCACCATGAACGGAGAGCCCATAAATCCGGAGCGCAGTTTCCGCATTGCAATGCAGGAGTATCATTACAGACTCATCGATGAGACCTTCGGTGTTACTCACGAAGAAATAGCCGAGACGGGACGTGTTCGTGTTGTAAGCACCTCGAGTCAAGACAATATTATTGAATTCTTCCGCGTCAAAAAAATCCCTGTCCGAAGCCGCCTTACGCAAGGCTTGCCCCCAGAGATTCGCATCAACCTCGAGGCTCCGCTGACCGATCGATAGCGATCGCTCGATCGGTAGCACTCACTCGTGCAGGCATCCCAATGCTAGATCGTTTGTTGTCGTCGTTGCTCGATCGTCGTAGCCCCACTGCCAACTTATCTGACACTTCTATCCATTTTTTACATGTACATATACCCCACGCCAACTCCGCTACCAGCGTCGGCATCCTCTCCGCCACCAGCTTCGTCACCAACTCCGTCGCACGTCTTCTGTTGCGCTGCCCCTGAGTTATCCGAGCCCCGTCCTCGACTCCGTTCAGTTCCGCCCTCAACTCCGTCCGCATTTTCAACCATTACAGCCTCGGTCACAGCCCCGAATTAAAACAACGACTCCATCTTCGGCGTTCCGGAATCCACACACGCTAAAGCGGCCACCCCGCTCCGTTTCCGAGAGCCTTTGCGCCGCCACACCCCATCGTCGGGCGATATTTTAGTTTTTACAGCGCCTCAACCGAGTCGCCCACATTCGTCTGTGTAATACCTGAAATCGGGGTCGGCAAAGAGTAGCCCCGGTTAAAATCTCGCACTCTATTTACAAAGCTGTGGGTTCCACTCCTCAAACTCCCCCGTTCCCCAGAGGATTTCGCCGTTTCTACGCCGTAAAACCTGAAATCCCGACCGCGAGGGGTGGCTTGACC
>JAAZIX010000040.1 GCA_012800655.1 Clostridiaceae bacterium
ACGGAGATCAAGGAGCACGGAACCGGAGTTTCCGCCGGCGAGCGCCAGCTGATCAGCTTTGCCCGCGTGATGCTCTCGGGGCCGCGCCTGCTCATTCTCGACGAAGCGACTTCGAGCATCGACTCCCGCACCGAGGAGGCACTGCAGGAAGGTCTGCGTTCGCTCACCGCCGGACGCACCTCCTTCATCATCGCGCACCGCCTCTCCACAATCCGCGCCGCCGATCGCATTTTCTACATCGCCAACCAAGGCATCGCCGAGAGCGGATCGCACGATGAACTCATTGAGCTGGACGGTGAATACGCCCGCCTCTACAAACAACAGTTGGCTGATTTGGAATAAATGAGACGGACACGCAAAAGAGCGTTGCCGCCCGCGAAACATATATGCCCGCCTAATTGCCGGCGAGTCGCCGTAGCCCGTCTATAACCGGGTCACTCATAAAGGCATCCGTATAGTTCAGTATTATCACGTCATAGATCCCGCGATCCCGAACGAGATCGGCAATCCTACCCTGATAATTGCGCGGATCGACCGCATAGACCTCTTCATAATTGATGCTCAAATAAGGTGCAGGAGAAACGACGGGAGTCGCCGCCACAGACGAAGAGACAGCCGGAATCACCGGCACGGACGGTTCGACTTGATCACCATTCGGCGCAACGCTCGGGGCGGCTGTCGGTGCAACGTTCGGCGCAGTTGTCGGTGTAGCGCTCGGCGCGGTTTTCGCCGGAACCGGTTACAACTGCTGAACGGGTCGCTACCGATACTAATTGCAATCGATAACGATCTTGACGACATCGGGCGGGTTCTTCAGCGCCAGGCGCAGAGCTTCCTTGTAGTCGTCCAGCTTAAACCTGTGCGTGATGAAGCCATCGACGGAATATCTGCCGTCGCGAATCCATTCCTGAGCCAAATCGAAGGTGTAGAGCCGCCGCCCCTCCCACTCCTCCATGCCGTGCGCGTCGATGCCGACCAGGTTGAGCTCCTGCCACCAGACCGGCGACTCGTCATAGGTAATCGCATTCATGTGGTGCCCGATCTTGGCCAGCGTGCCCCGCGCCCGCAAAAGTCGGACGGCCGTGTGGTTGGACCAGTTGCCGCCGATGCAGTCGTAGACCTTGTCGAAGCCGCCGAAAAAGTACTTGTTTTTGCCCATGCCGACGTAGACCGAACTCCCGCCGGTGGCCCGCGACGTCGCCTCGTAGATGTCCCCTTCCAGCACATGATCCGCCCCCAGACGCAGGGCGAATTCGAGCTTGTTCCTAATCCGATCCAGCACCCAAATCTCACAATCCGGCTGCACTATCTTGAGCGCCTGGACCAGACCCAGACCGATCGTGCCGCAACCCATGACGAGAACTTTGTCGCCCGGCTCCGGCGGCACCCGCAACGCCGCGTGAATCGAGACGCAGCTCGGCTCCACCATCACGGCCTGGTCGTTCGTCAGTTCGGGATAGATCTTCGCCAGACCCCGCGCCGGATATATAAAGCTGTCCGCCAATCCCGCTCCAGTATCCGGCAGCTTCACCGGCGGATCGGCGCCGTAGTTGAGGCAGAAGTTGTAATCGCCGGCTTCGCAATAGCGACAGCGCGGCGTGATGCCCTTGGTGTCGCAGCCCGCCATATAGGCGCGAATCGTCACGCGGTCGCCGACCTTGAGATCGGTTACCGCCGCGCCGACTTCGACCACCTCGCCCACGTTCTCATGACCGAGAAAAGTACGTCTGGAACCGGGTATGGGCTCAAAGGCCGAGTTCACTCCGGTAGTGGCTTTGAAAAAGCTGGATTCGGTGCCGCAAACACCGCAGGCGATGTTCCGCACCCGTACCCAATCATCCGCCGGCAGTTCCGGATCCGGCAGATCGGTGCGATACTTAACCGCATTGAGCCCGGTAAAAAGCAGCCAGTTGGCATATCTGGCGGCAAACTTCGTAATCAATACTCGGGGTATATCCTTATCGAAAAATACGGCCCGCATAATTTGTCCTCCTTTGCAATTGTGATTAACTCGGAATTTTGACCGAGGGCAGGTATTTGGGCTGAATCTGAACTTCGGTCATCCGGCATTTTAGTCAGCCCGGCATTGCGATCAGCTCAGCATGCCCTGCAAAATCGCCATGTAGTCGTTCAGATAGCAGGCGTATTCGGGCGAGCCGATCGTCTCGACATAGCCCTTCTCGACACCTTCGACAAAGGCGACTTCTTTACCCAGCACCTTCAGCGCCCCGTCCAGCGAGAAGAAGCGGAACAACACGAACGGTGTTCGGCGTTTGTAGACACCGTGCCCCGACTTCGACTGACCGGCCTTGACCCGTAGGTAGCAGGCGATGTACTCGGGATCGCCGTTGTGCTCGACCTTGAACTGATAGATCCGGTCGGGCTGACGGCGCACAAACTCCTGCATATCCGGATCGCCCAGCTTGTTGTACTGCGACAAGGCGCGGGTGATCATGTACAGGCTACACTTAACCTTCAGATGTTTTTCCGTTTCATTCTTAAGCTTGGCGTTATCCTTCGTCATTATTTTCAGACCCAGCAGGAGCGCCAGGAATTTCGGCAACAGCCCGAGCTTGCCCCGGATCTTCGGCA
>JAAZIX010000041.1 GCA_012800655.1 Clostridiaceae bacterium
GAGCAGACCTTGGGCGCGATGCCTGAGTTTGACAAAGCCGCCCGCCTCGACTACGGCCACAGTCTCCTGACGCACGCCATGGTCTTCACCGGCGTCGACCTCGACGAGAACGGCAAGCCGATCAAGTGGCAGGTCGAGAACTCCTGGGGCGAGCAGGTCGGACTCAAAGGAATGTTCTCAATGGCGGACAGCTGGTTCGACGAATATATGTATCAAATCATGATCGATCGCAAGTACGTCCCCGCCGAGTGGCTCGCCGCCCTTGAGCAGCCGATCATCGCACTCGAGCCCTGGGATCCGATGGGCGCCCTGGCAAACATGCGCTGAGCCCGGCGGCTTCCTCTGTGGGGACGCGCCGATCCCGGCGATTTCCCGCCGCCACGCGATCTCAGCCCGACCCCAACGAGGCCAGCAAGCTCGCCCGCGGACACAACCTGAATATTTCCATCCTCCCGAGGCAATCCGAATCCCGTTGCCCGGGAGGATTTTCAGATTCAAAACCTACCCAACAATTGCTCTCGCCGGGCAACTACACCCGCGAGCACTGCCGCCAAACCACTTCCGTCAGGCAACTACCTGTGCGCAACCGCCTCGATCTCAACCAAGGCATCCTTCGGCAAACGCGCAACTTCAACAGCCGAACGAGCCGGTACCCTCCCCTGATCAAAGAAGCTCGCATAAACTCCGTTCATTTCCGCAAAGCTCCCCATATCCTGCAGAAAGACCGTCGTCTTTATAACCTTATCCATACCGCTGCCGGCTGCTTCGAGAACTTCCCTCACATTAGCCAAGCACTGCCGCGTCTGTTCCGCCACCGTTGCCGGCATCTTCCCCGTCGCCGGATTGATCGGCAACTGCCCCGACGTAAAAACCAAATCCCCAAAGGCAATACCCTGCGCATACGGACCGATCGCCGCCGGCGCTGACTCCGTACTTATCATCCGCTTCTCAGCTTTCATCATCTCGCTCATCTCAAAACACCATCCTTAATCGCGTCCGGCCAATTCCGGCCGTGCGCTCTTCTTCACCGGGCATCATAACACCGAACACAGCCGCTTCCGTCCGCCCTCTCCAAGTTTACCAGTTCAAGCCCCTCCTATTCAAAACCCTTTCAGCCGCACTTTCGGCACCGGTTTCGCCCCCTCTCCGCTCAGCGCCTCCGCCCTCTCTCCGCTCAGCACCTCCGCCCTCGACTCCGCCCGCTTTTTCAACCATTACAGCCTCCGTCGGAGCCGCGAACCCGAACGATAACTGTACGATCGAAAATCCGTACTCTGCATACGCTAAAGCTCCCGCTCAGATACGTTTTCGAGCGCTTTTGCGGTCACCCGCCTCATCCTCGGGCGGTATTTTAGTTTTTACAGCGCCTCAACCGGGTCGCCCCACATTCGTCTGTGTAATACCTGAAATCGGGGTCGGCAAAGAGTAGTTCGGGTTAAAATCTCGCACTCTATTTACAAAGCTGTGGGTTCCACTCCTCAAACTCCCCCGTTCCCCAGAGGATTTCGCCGTTTCTACGCCGTAAAACCTGAAATCCCGACCGCGAGGGGTGGCTTGACC
>JAAZIX010000042.1 GCA_012800655.1 Clostridiaceae bacterium
CGCGATCGTCGTCGCCAGATGCCCCAGCGTCTGTCCCGCCGCATCTATCACATACCATTCCCGCTCAACTTCGGCGGCTTTGGCCATAAATGTCTTCATCATATCCTCCACAAAATTAACTGCCGGGTCGGGCAGGCAACCAAACAGCGGCAACCCGAACGTCGGCGCGCCTATTCTAACAAATAAAATTCAGCTGTCAAGCCCTTTTTTGTCAAATCCGGAAAATCACCATGTTTTCGGTGTTTTTTGGGCTAAATCTCGTTAAATCGCGATTTCTTATCTGGCCTTTCCTCTCACAAAGCCGCCCGCTCGACCCTGCGCGCCTATTCCTCGTAGTCCGGACGACGAATGTCGCTCAGGGTCATACGCGTCGCCGCCTCGCGTTTTTTGCGCCGTCGCTCATCGCGCTTGAGACGAATTGCCGCCGTCAACAGTACTATGAAGACAAGGCTCAGCAGTGAAAGCACAGTTGCGATTAACCCCGTTTCGAAGCCCGGCGGTGTGTAACACATCTCAATCCGGTTTACACCCTCCTTGACCGGAATCGCCAGCCAAGCATTCTGCACCGAAACCGGCGTCGCCTGCAAACCGTTCACACTGACCTTCCAGCCCCCATCCCAGGGAATCGTCGCAAAAGCATAGCCGTCTTTCGGCGCCGTCAATTCTCCGATCAAATGCCGCGAATTCCAACGAATATTCTTTAGCATCTGCGGCGCAATCGTTTCATACGCCCGCGTCATCCCCGCTGCCGTAAGGCTCGCGCTGTAAAGCGTGAACGCCGTCGCATCGTCCGCATTCTGTTTGACATGCAAAGTCACCCGGTCGCCCGCCTTGACGAATCCGGCGTCGATCATTTCCGGAACCCGCATATTCCGCGACTGGATATTCCCGCCCGTCGTCCGCGAAGCCGACGGTTCAGAGTCTTCACCCTTATCTATATCCGAATTATCTGCCGAAGCTGTCCGCCTGTCGCCGATATCCTTCTTCTTCGAACTCTCGTCTATCGGGTCATCCGCAACAGTCGTCGGCTCCACATATAACTCGTTGTCACTTTCGCGCCACACCCTAATCTCCGTCCTGCGACTCGTATCGATATGGAAATACTGCCAGGAGTCTTCCGTAGCGTCGATATAGACCGTAACCTGTGTATCCGTCTTATTATTCTCCAAATCAAAGCGGTAGCCGTTCCGTTCGGAGCCCGCGCGCGGCGTAACATTAAGCCCGCTCAAAACCTCTATTTTCTGGTAATTCACCACATCGCTCAAGCTCGGATCCGCCGCCGTCAACAGTGCCTGCAGATTCTCGAACGCGTTTTGCGAGCGCAGACTCAATCTGTCCGGCTCCTCATGGATAAACCACAGCGGTGTCAGCGCCTCATCATTCTTGTACAGATACGGATTCTTATCGTCATCGACATTCACGCCGATCTCGGCCATGGTCAGATTCGTCCAGCGAGGATCATTCCAGGACTGATTTTTGGAAATACGGTAACGAATCCCGAAAAGCATATCGGTCAGCGCAGTCGAATTTACGTACTTGTAGGAATTAATATTATTTCCGTGGAAGCCCATATTCCGCATGCTCTGAGCGGTCGGCTTGTTCACCGTCGAGGAGAAAATCGTCAGACCGTTGTAGTTGTAGAGTGCCGGATCATCGGTCGACTTCGCCGGCAGAATCTCCAGGCGCCAAAAACCGGGGTCCTTCCTCCTCACAGCTTCGATAACATTCGTGACCGCAGCCAGATCACCGGTGTAGCCCTCATGACTTGTAAAACCTTCATTCTGCCCCACTTGGTTCAGCAAAAGAATCGAGCTGACCAGCGACTCGCACAGCACCATAATGCAGAGGAAAAGCGCCGCCAGCGAATAGGATAGCCGCCGCCGCGTCCGCGGACGCATCGCTAAAATGTAAATAACAATAAAAACAATGCTTACATATACTGACTCAGGCGGAACTTTATCCTTGAACAGCACTTCGGAGAGGACAATCATGACTATCAGAAGTGAGCCCGCACCCAACGCGATTCCCTTCTTCAAGTAGCGCAGATTCATCAATGCCCGCACCGCAATAATCACCAGCACAAAGCTGTAAAGGAACGAATACCTGTACGGCAACTGGTTCGGATAGTGTA
>JAAZIX010000043.1 GCA_012800655.1 Clostridiaceae bacterium
AGTTCTACATTGGCTTAGACGAGAATGACAATCCTCGCTTCTATGTCTTGCGTAAAGAAAGTGGGGAAGAGTTCGCGCAATTTGTTCGGCAAGATGATTTCGCGGCCTATCTCGAGTACGATAAGACGGAAACGTCTCCGACCGAACCAGGTTCCACTGAGACCATTATCTTTGATCCCTCCGGCGGAGTTTGGACGGACGGTACGAGCACAAATAAAGAGGTGAAAGCCAATGCCGGAGAAGTTATAACCATATTAGAAGCTCCGACACGCGAAGGGTATAGATTCCTGCACTGGCAGGGTTCACAGTATCAGCCGGGCGACACATTCACCGTCCCGGTTGGCGGACACGTCTTTACCGCTGCCTGGCAGAAAATCACCGATCCGGCCAAGCCCAACGACGACTCGACCGAGCCCGGCGGCGACTCGACTAAGCCCGGCGACGACTCGACCAAGCCCGGCGACGACTCGACCGAGCCCGGTGACGACTCGACCGAGCCCGGTGGCGACTCGACCGAACCCGGTGGCGACTCGACCGAACCCGAAAGCGTGACGACTGATTCGGACACAATTCCTAAGGTCGGTGAACAGCTCGCGTCTCTCCGTATGTGGATTATTCTGCTCGGTGCGGCCGCGCTTCTCGCTATCGTAGCGTTGCGTATGCTCTTTGCAAAAGCCGACGCCCGTAGGAACAAAAAGTAAAACAGCAAGGACTCTTTTCTTTGATGTGTTCTTGTTCATAATCGCGAAATGAGCACGGTTCGGCCGTTGCCATGTGTGCCTCGTTACGGCGCCGTGGTAGCGGCCGTTTCCGTTGTCCGGCGGCTCTCGACGTTAAGGCGCCACGTTAGTAGCTCAAAGCCACAGTCCAACGCCACCGCCGCTACTCCCACCACCCACCGCTCCCGCGAGCTCTCCCGTCACTCGCCTTCGTCCCGTCCGTATATTTCTGTTATAATGAGTGCCGTTCGGCCTTTTTGCCGACAAACAGTAAAAATTAGCGAGAAAATAACGAGGAGATAAAATATGATCAAATTAGTTCTTGTGAGACACGGCGAAAGCGAATGGAATCGTCTGAATCTGTTCACCGGCTGGACGGACGTCGAACTGTCCGAGAAGGGTAAAAAAGAAGCCGCCGAGGGCGGGCGTCTGCTCCGCGAAGAGGGCTACGACTTTGACGTCTGCTACACCTCTTACCTCAAGCGCGCCATCCATACTCTCAACTACATTCTGGAGGAAATGGATCGCGAGTGGCTGCCGGTGTATAAGGCTTGGGAACTCAACGAGCGCCACTACGGCGGACTCCAGGGTCTCAACAAAGCCGAAACCGCCGCCAAGTATGGCGAGGATCAGGTTCTCGTCTGGCGCCGCTCCTTCGATACCCCACCGCCGCAGCTCGCGGAAGACGACGAGCGCAACCCCCGTCTCCAGGATCAGTACCGCGCCACGGCCGACAAGACCCGCCTGCCGCTCGCCGAGAGCCTCAAGGACACCATCGCCCGCGCCGTACCTTACTTCAACGCCGAGATCCGACCCCGCCTGCTCGCCGGCGAGCGCGTCCTGATCGCGGCCCACGGCAATTCCCTGCGCGCCCTCGTCAAATACTTCGAGAACCTCAGCGATGAAGAGATCATGGGCGTCAACATTCCCACCGGCGTGCCCCTCGTCTACGAATTCGACAAGGAAATGAACTTCCTGCGCAAATATTACCTCGGCGACCAGGAAGCCATTGCCGCCGCCATGCAGAATGTCGCCAATCAGGGTAAAGCAAAGTAGAAAGATCCGTGCTGAAATATCCGACCATGCCATCCTTTGTCGGCAAAGCCGGTTGTCAGCCGAACGCGTACTTTGATCATCCGGCGAGTACGACTCCCCTTGTCATCGCAAGCTCCGCTGCGAATGCCGCGGATAGCGGTTCGCTTTACCGTACCAACGGGATTAAACCGCGCCGTATGGCCAGTTGGTGGTGCGTCTTCGAGGATTTGCTCTGGCCGGAGAAGAGTGTTGTCCTGAAAATCCAGCGCCGTGCGGAGAGCTTTGCCAAAGCCGGCATCGACACCGCCATCATCTTCGGTTTCCACTGCCGCTTCGACTTCGCCAATTATTTCGACCGCCTGCACGGCTATCTGCGCAATGTTGCCGAGGAACTTCATAAATACGGCATCAAGCTAATGGATCACTACACGTGCAATATCGTTGAGCGGCCGCGCAGTCCCGAGGAAGCTTTTGAACTGCACCGTCGGCACCGGCATCACGTTCTGCTCTATCCGGATCCGCGAGCCCGTGCCCATCAACAGTACGAAGGTGTCTTTTTCAACGATATCTGCGAAATTGACGTGCGAACCGGAAAACGCAGCTTTGCTATACCTTACACCACAGAGAGTTTTTGCCACAATAACCCGGATTTCCTTGAGATGCATCGCCGCTATCTGCAGCGCCAGCTCCGTGAGATTCCTCTCGACGGTTATCAGGTGGACGATATGTGCATGTACGCCGGGACGATCTCCTGCGGTTGCGAGCACTGCCGCCGCCGCTTCAAAGAGGAGTACGGTTATGAGATTCCGCCCTACGAGGACAAATCTTTCTGGGGGGAGGCCAACGAGCATTATGTCAATAAGGGAAATTACGAAAACCCCGCCTTCCGCGCCTATATCGAGATGAGGATGCGTTCCGTCGCCGATCATGCGGCCATGGTGCGCGAGACGATCTTCCCGCTCCAGCTCATGACCTGCTGTTCCGCTTCCGGGCCAATACACCTTAACAGCCTGGCGCTCGACCTCGACCATATGAAGCCGCATCTCGACATGCTCATGCTGGAGAACTGCGGGCTCGACATTGATACCGCCGACTGGCCGCGCGCCGAGGCCGAGGTCATGGCTCAGAAGGATATCGCCGTACAAATCCAGCGTAAGATCGTCGGTGAGCCGCAACTGCGCGGGCTCGATGAACCCGAGCTGACCGAACAGATGGAGGCGACCGTCCGCGGTGAGCGTGTGCTCGCTCCCGCCGTAGCCCTCAGCTATACGATTTACGAAGACGGAGCCTACCTCGGCTGGTCTCTCGCCCGCTTCTGGGGCGTCGGCAACTGGTGCAGCACCCTGCACGGCCGCCTAGTCTATGAACCGACAGATCCGTCCCTGCCCGAATCCTCCGAGCTTGTCGCTCCGTACAACAGTTGGGAAGACATCCATAGTCCCATCGACTGCTACAGCGGCCGCGATATTGTTGAACTACGCCTGGTCAACAATCAGATCAACCGCCTCGTCGGTTGGGAAACCCCCGCCGATGAAGCGCATCCCGCACCCGAGCTTGCTCAGGGTCATCAGCATTGGCACGAGGTTGAGGGCTGGACCCGCGCCCTGATCAAGCACAATATCGGCTATCGTCAGCTCCGCGGCGAAGAACTCGCCGATGCCGAGCAACTGACCGCCGAAGATACCCCGATCGTCCTCGCCGCTTCCGGCGTCATCAGCGACGCCCAGCAGGCCGCGCTCGAAACCTATCTCGCCGCCGGTGGCCGCCTCGTCATCATCCGTCCCTGCGGCCTCATCAACGAGAACTACGTCGCCCGACCCGTCGACCTTGCCTCCCTTTGGAGCGAGCGCGGCTACCCCGGACTGCTCGTTGTCGGTGAAGAGTATCGTATCCACAATCTCGTCGCCGATGTGGCCGAAAAGGCAACTTCTGCCGAAGCCGACACGACCGATGTCGCAAGCGAAACCGACACCGCGACTTCCGCCGACCGAATCGCCGCCGCACTCGTCGATCTGTTGGTCGCGGCACCGATTAACTTCAGCCCCGTGTTGAGCATCGTCTCCGAACCTACCGAGTGGAGTTTCCGTCTCCGTAGTCATCCCGATGGCTTTGTCCTCCACGCTCTCAACCGCGGCCTGATCGGCGAAGGCGACCCGAATCTCGAGTCCGCTTTCGGCAACCCCGGACGTATTCTCAAATCTCTACATACCGTCCAGCCCGTCGGCTACCCGCAGAATATCCGACTCCGCATCGACCTTGCCGCTCTCCGCGCTGCGCTTAGGACTCCCGATCATACCGGTATAACGACGGACAATCTCTTCTCGGAGAAATCAAAACTCATATCCCCCGAGTGGGACACCGCCCGCTCCGTCATCCTGACCACCGACGCTGAAGCTCCAAACGACGAGATCACTCTTACCCTTGACCTGACCGACACGCGTATCTACGCTGTCGTTCAAGGCTCCTAATCTGCGGACGTGTTCGCTCTGATTCATCCGCTTACGTTGTCGACCGCGACCGTCGGTCGGCAACTTCATGTCTCCGGCAATGTCTGGCTGGCGCCTGTCGCCGGTAGCACCAATCTTCCGTTACGCCGACTGGCCTTTGAACAAGGTGCGGATTTGACCTGCACCGAACTCGTCAGCGCCCGCAGCATCGCCATGACAGGTAGCATAGAAGCGAGCCGCCGCTATCTGCGCAACGACGGCACCACTCCGACCGCGATCCAACTCTTTGGCAGTGAGCCCGACGAATTCCTGCGCGCCCTGGAAATTATACTCACTCAAGACGAATTCCGCGCAACCCGCATCTTTGACATCAATATGGGTTGCCCGGTACCCAAAGTCGTCAAGACCGGAGCCGGCGCGGCGCTCATGCTCGACCCGGAACGGGCAGCGACCATCGTGCGCCGGACAGCGGACTTCCTTACTCCGCTCGGCTGTGCCGTCACCGCCAAAGTCCGCCGCGGTTTCCATGCCGGTGATAATACCGTCGCCGAATTTACCCGCCGCCTCGCCCAGTCCGGTATCAGCGCCATAACCGTCCACGGCCGTACCCGCGCTCAAATGTACTCGGGAACCGCCGATATCGGCTGTATCGCCGAAGCCGTCAGCGCCGTACGTAGCGAAAATCCCGCCGTTCCCGTCATCGGCAACGGCGATATCCGCAACGCAGCAAGTGCCGCTCGGATGTTCCTCGCCACCGGCTGCGACGGCATAATGATCGGTCGGGCCGCATTAGGTAATCCCTGGATTTTCACTCATGTCAAAGCTGCCCTTGCCGAAATTAAGCGCACCGTCACCGACATCGACTGCACAAAAATTTCTTCCCAAGGCCGCAACGCCGACTTTGCCAATGAACACGCAGAAATCCTCGCCGTCGCAACGGCTTACGATCGGGAAAACCCGATCACGCCCTGCCCCGCAGTCGTATCAGAAACCATCATAAAACTCTACCGCGATATGGTACAATTGGACGGAAATTTCCGCGCCACGCGGGAATTTCGCCATGTTTTGTTACCGTTCTTTCGGAACACTCGCTCGGCGGCGCGCCTACGCAATCGTGCCGCCCGTCTGAGTTCGGAAGCGGAACTGGCAGAAATTCTGGAAGAATACGAGAGGACAAACTCAAATGACAACGAACCATCCGAACGCTGACAATCAGGCGACAACTGCCGACTCATCTACGCAACCGGCTCAATCCGCTCGGCAGACAACGACCGAACCGCGCCGACAGAGGGTCATCATCGTCGGAGGCGTTGCCGGCGGAGCCACCGCCGCGGCCCGCGTCCGCCGTCTCGATGAAAACGCCGAGATCGTCATGTATGAACGCGGCCCCTACGTTTCTTTCGCCAACTGCGGCCTGCCCTACTACATCGGCGGCGTTATCGCCGACCGCAAATCTCTCTTTGTCAGCACGAAGGAAACCATCGTCGGTCGCTATAATATCGACATTCGTACCAATACTGAGATTATAGCTATAGACCGAGCCAACCGCACTGTAACCGCCCGCCATCGCGACCCCGAGACCGGGGCCGAGCGCGAATACACCGATCATTACGACCGCCTTCTGCTTGCGACCGGCTCACACCCTTTTGTGCCGCAATGCCCCGGCATGGATGAGGCCGACAATATTTTCACGATTTGGACGGTTCCCGATACCGATAAAATATACAGCTTTGTACAGGAGAAGTCTCCGCGTCGCGCTATCGTCGTCGGTGGCGGCTTTATCGGCCTGGAAATGGCCGAGAACCTTACCGAGATCGGCATCGAGGTCACTCTCGTTGAGCTGATGTCTCAGGTGATGGCTAATTTGGACGAAGATATGGCCGCTATCGTTGCCGATGAACTGCGCAGAAACGGCGTTAATCTCATCCTCGGCAATGCCGTTAAGGCTTTTCACGAAGCAGGCCGTGTCGCCGAGCTCAACGACGGCAGTCGGATCGAGACCGACTTCACGATCATGGCGGTCGGAGTTCGTCCCAATAACGAATTAGCGGTCTCCGCCGGTCTGGAAATCAATCGCCGCGGTGGTATCGTCACCGATGCCTATATGCGCACCAGCGATCCCTATATCTACGCCGTCGGCGACGTCGCCGAAGTCGTCGACTTCAACGCCCCCGAGAATAATACGATGGTACCGCTCGCCGGTCCCGCCAACAGACAGGGCCGCCTGGTCGCGCGCCACTTGATACGCCCCGTCGCCGATGATGCCGGCGATGCCGACGCGGAGGAGGCCAAGACTTCCGCCCGCATCGCTCCCGTCCCGGCCGAGACGGCCCACGCCGGCGGCATCTACAACGGCACTCAGGGCACCAGTATCGCCAAAGTCTTCGATCTACAGGTCGCCTCCACCGGTCGCAACGAGAAGCAGCTCCGCGCCGCCGGTCTCGAATACAAGCGCGACTACGAAGTCGTCATGATTCACCCCTCTTCCCATGTGACTTATTATCCCGGTTCCGCGCTGCTCACGTTCAGGCTGCTCTTCGCTATTCGCGACATTGAAACCTCCTCCGGACGCACCATTCCCGTCGGTTCTATCTTCGGAGCCCAGATAATCGGCGGCAACGGCGCGGACAAGCGTGTCGATGTCATCGCCACTGCCCAACGCCTGGGTGCCACCGTCTATGATCTGGCCGAACTCGAACTCGCCTATGCCCCGCCTTACGGCGCGGCCAAGGACCCGGTCAATTTTGCCGGCTTCGTCGCGATGAACATTCTCGACGGATCCTCCGAGAGTCTGCTCGTCCGTGATCTCGACGCCGCTATGGCCGACGGCTGGGTCGCTCTCGACCTGCGCGAACCGGCGGAGCGGATGGTCGACCATATCCCCGGCTCCATCCATATCCCGCTGTCGGAACTGCGCTCTCGCCTCGACGAACTCGATCGTAGCAAAAAATATATCGCCGTCTGTAAGGTCGGCCTACGCGGCTATATCGGCGAGCGCATACTGCGCGCCAACGGCTTTGACGCCTGCAACTTGTCCGGAGGAATGACCAGCTATATGCAGGTCCACGCGGCTCCCCGTAAAGCAGACCCGCCGAGCGTAAACAGCGCGACGGCCGCCGTAGCTACACCCGCAGAAACGGCCACAGTCACAGCAAACCCTCCCGCGGACACCGCGACGACCGCCGCCAACCCTCCTGCCAACGCGGACACGAACGTCACGCCCCGGACCGCGACCGAACTGCCGATTATCCGCCTGGATGCCGGCGGACTGAGCTGCCCCGGCCCGATCATGGCCGTAGCTAAAGGAGTAGCCGACGCCGCGCCCGGACAGCGGATTGAGGTCCGCGCCACCGACCCCGGCTTCGCCCGCGATATCGCCAGCTGGTGCGACAATACCGGCAACGTGCTGATCAGCAATTCGAAAGAAGGAAATTACTACACGGCCACCATCGAAAAGGCTTCCGCCGCTCCGAGTGCTAGCGCCGACATCACTCCAAGCGTGAGCGCTGACATCGTTCCGAGCGCCGTCCCCGCGCAACCGGCACAGCGCCCCGAAAAAACCATGATCGTCTTCAGCGGTGATCTGGACAAGGCCATTGCCGCCTTCATTATCGCCAACGGCGCCCTCGCCATGGGCGACAAGGTCAATATGTTCTTTACCTTCTGGGGGCTCAACATGCTGCGCCGCTCCACCCGTCAGTCTAAAGGCAAGGATTTCCTCAGCCGCATGTTCGGCCGCATGATGCCGCGCGGCAGCAAACGCCTCGGTCTCTCGCAGATGAACTTCGCCGGAGCAGGCCCGAAGCTAATCCGTTACATTATGAACAAAAAGAAGATCGCCTCACTCGAAGAGCTGATCATCTCCGCCCGCGAGAACGGCGCCACCCTGACCGCCTGCCAGATGTCCATGGATGTCATGGGCATAAAAGCCGAAGAACTGATCAACGGCGTCGAAATCGGCGGAGTGGCCACCATGCTGAACGATAACGACCGCTCGAATATGAACCTGTTTATTTCCTAAAGCAAAGCACTCGAGCCGGCTGAACTAACCGTCTGAGGATTGTCGAGAACTAAAGCAGGTGAATTCTGAGTGCAAATCAGGTAGACTTAGTACAAAGGAGGGTATATGTATGACTGATAACGACAAAAACACCGCTATTGCCGACTCCGTCACCGAGCGGCCGACGGGCTTTTCCGAATTAGCCCGCCGCCGTCACACCGTACGTAAATTCACCGCCGAACCTGTTACTGATGAACAGCTCGCCGCTGTGCTCGAGACCACCTCCCTGGCCATGACCGCCGCCAACCGCCAGCCGCAACGTTGGTTCGCCATCCGTTCCGACGCAGCCCGCACCGCCGTAGAGCAGTGCACAACCAGCCTCTTTAACCCGCCGCTCTATCTCCTGCTGGCCTACGACGCTAATCAGGTCTGGCGCAACCGCTATGACGGACATGACTCGGGGGAAGTCGATTCCGCCATCGCCGGAACATTTCTATCCTTCGCATTAGAGGAACAGGGTCTGGCCTCCTGCTGGATCGGCAGCTTCGATCGCGCCAAGGCGAGCAGACTCCTCGGCTTGCCCGACAATCTGCGACCCGTCGCCCTCTTCGCCGTCGGCCATCCCGTTCCCGCTCCGGAGCCGCCCAAAATACGGAATCCCTGGATGGCCTCTTTTGCGACGTTGTAGGACGAGCTCCGATATCTGATACAGGCACGAAAGGAGAACCTCCTGCTTTGCGCATCCTAATATTAGCCAACACTGACAGCGGTTTGTACCACTTCCGTTATGAGCTTCTGACCGAGTTGTGTAAAGAACACGAAGTGTTTGTATCACTTCCTCAGGGCAAGTACATTGGGGAATTCGAGGCTCTCGGTTGCACCTTTATTCGCACCGATTTTAAGCGCAGATCTATTAATCCGTTCCATGACTTGACCCTGCTCCGCTGCTATCGGCATATCTTAAAAAAAGTCCGCCCGGATGCCGTTCTTTCCTACACGATCAAGCCTAATATATACGGAGGTATCGCCTGCCGTGGGCGCGACATTCCTTTTCTGCCTAATGTCACCGGTCTCGGCACCGCCATTGAAAGCGGAGGCCTGTTATCAAGGCTTCTTATGTTTGCATATCGTTCGGCCTTTAAAAAAGCCCACTCCATATTCTTCCAGAATGCGAACAATCTGGAGCGCCTCAGAAGAGTTATACCCACAAATACCCGCGTCAGATTAATTCCCGGCTCTGGAGTTAATCTGGATCGCTTTACCGTCAAAGCCTATCCGTCGCCTGATGAGCCGATTCGTTTTCTCTTCATCGGCAGAGTAATGCGCAATAAGGGAATTGAGGAATTGATGGAGGCGATGAAGGCCCTCAAAGAGGAATTTCCCAGCACAAGCCTGGATATTTTGGGACGCTGCGATGAGAACTATCAGGGCTTGTTACAAGTGATGCAGGATCAGGGCACTCTTCGCTATCACGGTCGGGTAGATGACGTTCGACCTTATATCGAAGCTTCCCATTGTACGGTGCACCCTTCATATCACGAGGGGATGTCAAATGTATTACTGGAGTCAGCGGCTTCCGGACGACCGGTCATAGCAAGTCGAGTTCCGGGTTGTCAAGAGACCTTCGATGAAGCCGTCAGCGGTTTCGGCTGTGAGGCTGGCGACAGTATCAGTCTCTTGGAAGCTATGAGAAAATTTGTTAAACTCCCTTACGAACAAAAAGTAGCGATGGGGCAGGCCGGTCGCCGCAAAATGGAAAGGGAGTTCAACCGCACACTGGTAATCAATGCATATATCGAGGAATTGGGAAGTATTACCGTTAGAGGCGAAGAATAAATAAATTATGAGTCATTTGTACGAGAATTTGCTCAACAGCAAAGACAGTCTTTCTCTTATCGGCTTAGGTTATGTAGGATTGCCGATTGCCGTCGCTTTTGCAAAAAAAGTCAAAGTCATCGGCTTTGATATCAGCGTCGGAAAAATCGCACTCTACCGTCAGGGCAAGGATCCGACTAAAGAAGTCGGTGACGAAGGTGTTGCCGCCACCACCGTTCAATTCACTTCCGACGCCTCCGACCTGCGTAGGGCACGATTCCATATCGTTGCGGTGCCCACGCCCGTACGGTCGGACAACACGCCCGACCTCACGCCTTTGAGATCCGCCAGTAAAACCCTGGGGCAAAATCTGATGCCCGGATCCATTGTCGTATACGAATCAACCGTCTACCCGGGCGTTACCGAGGAAGTATGCATTCCCATTCTGGAAAAAGAGTCGGGATTAAAGTGCGGTGTCGATTTCAAAGTCGGCTATTCTCCCGAGCGGATTAACCCCGGCGACAAAGTCCATCGTCTTGAGAATATTATCAAAGTTGTTTCGGGCATGGACGAAGAAAGCCTGGACATCATTGCCAAAGTATATGAACTGGTGGTGGACGCCGGCGTCTATAGAGCCGCGAGCATTCAAGTTGCCGAAGCCGCCAAGGTCATCGAAAATAGCCAGCGGGATATCAATATAGCCTTTATGAACGAGCTGTCGATTATATTTAACCGCCTGGGAATCGATACCAAAGACGTCTTGGCCGCCGCGGGTACCAAATGGAATTTTCTCCGATTTTATCCTGGTTTGGTCGGCGGACATTGCATCGGCGTTGATCCATACTACCTGACTTATCGTGCCGCACAAGTCGGTTATCACAGCCAAATCATTCTCTCCGGGCGCCGTATAAACGACAATATGGGCAGATTTGTCGCCGAAAATCTTATCAAATGCCTCATCCGTGCCGACAAAAATGTTAAACACGCTAAAGTGGCCATCCTGGGCTTTACCTTCAAGGAGAACTGCCCCGATACCCGCAACACACGGATCATCGATATCTATAATGAGCTACAAGAATACGGCATCACAGCTCTGATTGCCGATCCCGTGGCTGACAAGTCCGAAGCTAAGGTCGAATACGGCATTGACTTCGTCGATATGGAAGATATCCAAAACATGGATGCGGTCATCATTGCGGTGGCGCACGAGGAATTCAAAGCTATGGATATGCCCTTTATAGATGCTCTCTACGGCGAGGGAAAAAAGGTCCTGCTGGATCTCAAGGGCATCTTCGACCGCCATGAATACGAAGCCGCCGACTATCTGTACTGGAGACTATAATGCAAATCAAATTTCCGCAAGAGACCGTGTTTCTCGTAACCGGCGGCGCCGGCTTTATCGGCTCCAACCTGTGTGAAGCCATCTTGAGGATGAGGCATAAGGTTCGTTGTCTCGATGATCTCTCCACCGGACAGCAGGCCAATGTCGACGAGTTCCTGGACAATCCGAACTACACCTTTATTCGGGGGGATATCAAAGATCTCGACACCTGCCGGTCAGCCTGCGAAGGTGTCGACTACGTTTTGCATCAGGCGGCATGGGGCAGTGTTCCGCGTAGCATCGAGATGCCCCTTTTCTACGAACACAACAATGTGCTGGGCACCCTCAATATGATGCAGGCCGCCCGTGAAAAAGGTGTCAAAAAATTCGTCTATGCCTCCTCCAGTTCCGTCTACGGTGATGAACCCAATCTCCCTAAAAGAGAAGGCCGGGAAGGGAACGTTCTTTCACCTTACGCCTTGACTAAGAAGAGTAACGAGGAATATGCCCGTCTGTATACACGGCTTTACGGGCTGGAGACCATCGGCCTGCGCTATTTCAACGTCTTCGGTCGGCGGCAGAATCCCGACGGCGCCTATGCGGCCGTCATCCCTAAGTTTATCCGCCAACTTCTCAATGACGAAGTACCGACCATTCACGGCGACGGGCAACAGAGCCGCGACTTCACCTATATCGACAATGTTATCCAAGCCAACCTGCTGGCCTGTCTGGCTCCTAAGGAAGCGGCCGGCGAAGCTTTCAACATTGCTTTCGGCGGGCGCGAATACCTGATCGATATCTACCATATTTTGTGCCGAACTCTGGGAAAAAATATCGAGCCGAATTTCACCTCGGACCGTCCCGGTGATATAAAACACTCAAACGCCGATATCAGTAAGGCGCGTGAGCTGCTCGGCTATAATCCGGAGTGGAGCTTTGAGCGCGGAATCGAGGAGGCCATAGCGTGGTATCGAGCCAACCTGTAACGCCTGAGAATAAGTACGGCAAAAAAAGAGTCACACGAAGTATCGCATGGAAGCTGATGGAGCGTTTATCATTTCTTGCTGTAACTCTAATAATGAATTTTATCCTCGCACGACTACTTGAGCCTGAAGCGTTTGGACTAATTGCGTTAGTAAATGTATTCATTACCTTCAGCAGTATTTTTGTTTCAGGGGGACTCAGCAACGCTCTTATTCAGAAGGTTGATGCGGACGAGACGGATTTCTCATCCGTTTTCTGGCTTAATCTCGGAGTCTCTGCAGTCCTTTATTTGCTTATCTTTATTTTTGCTCCAATAATGAGCAATGCGATGGGCTATCCCGCACTTTCGCCGGTACTAAGAGTTTTGGGAATAAAGCTTTTCTTCGCTGCATTCAATGCTATTCAAACTGCCTTTATCTCGAAAAACATGATGTTTCGCCCCTATTTTTTCTCTACTCTAGTAGCTCGTGTGCTTTCTGCTATCTTTGGAGTTTTACTAGCCTTTTTAGGATATGGGGTCTGGGCGCTAGTCGCCCAATCGATTAGTATGTTAGTTATCGAAGTATTTGTTCTCTTTTTCATAGTTCGATGGAGACCCAAAATCATTTTCATTTGGCAAAGAGCTAAAAACATTTATTCATTCGCTGTTAAATTGATGGCAACGTCATTGATCGAAATAACCAACCAACAGGTTCGCAGTGTGGTTATTGGAGTGAAATTCTCTTCCGTTGATCTGGCTTACTACGATAAGGGAATTCTTCTCCCAAATAGCTTCGTTACTAATATATCCTCATCCCTCTCGTCTGTCATGTTTCCGGTTGTATCTGCACAACAACACGAAGTACCCAAAGTTTCTTCCACTTTGCGGCGTTGGATTGGCTTGTTCTGTTACACAACTTTCCCTATTCTTTTTGGCATGATAATAACAGCAGATCCTCTAATACCCCTGTTTTTTTCAGACAAGTGGTTACCTTCGGTCCCCTTTTTCCGGATTGCTTGTGCCGCATTTCTGGTATGGGCAATTGAAGTTCCCATCAAAGAGACCTTGAAGGCTCTCGGCTTTGCTACAGCCTGCTTACGCATCCAAATGATAAAAACTGGAGTCGCTCTGCTTAGTCTGGCATGTGCTGCAACCATTAGTGTCTTCGCTGTCACATTAACAACTCTCTTAGTTAACTTGATTAGTTTTTTATTAAGTATGTATTATGCACGCAAGCATATAAACTACTCTTGGAAAAATCTCTTCAGTGATGTGCATCAAACCCTAATACTGAGTGCTATTATGTGCTTGAGCATATATTTTATACCGAACCTATTCACATCTAGATTGTTAATCCTATTAGCTCAAGTGGTCATTGCCGTTATTGTTTATGTGGCTGCCTCTATTATAATTAAAAACAGGCACTTTTCTACGCTCAAAAAACTACTCCTCGTACTTGTATCTAGTAAAAAGGAGGAAGGATCTCTATTTCCTTAGCTTTGAATGAATCTCGCTTCTCTCTTTCTGTTACAGTTGCCCCTTTGTTGAGAGAGTTTACGATTTGTTAAACAACAAAGTATTCACAAAAATTTCAAGAAGGGTATAAAGGAGCAATTACCCAAAGCAGATTGGCCTGCTGAGAAACAACAAAACCATCTAATATCGCTCCTTTACACGTTTTGCTGGAACTCCTGCGTAGATGCCATCTGGCAATGTATCTTTATTTACCACCGCACCCGCTGCTAAAACGCATCCTGTGGCAACTGTAACGTTATTAAGCACACTCACCTTTGCCCCCAGCCAAACATTGTTCTCTATACGGACAAAGCCCGGCTCAACACCTTGCTCCTTTATTGCAATCTCTGGAGAGTCAAAGCGGTGATTCCCCGGGAATATCGTACAACCATGTGCTATAGAGACATCATCCCCTATATAGACGCCATGTCTCTCTTCAGGACTGGAGCCTCCGTCTATATAACAAAAAGGATGTATGCTAACGTTATCGCCAATAGATAAATGCCGGGGATTCATAATATAAACATCTTGGAAAATCGCCACGTTGTCACCACAGGAGCGGACAAGAGTGTATAGGAGAGCGTAGCGGAGTGCCAGCCCCCTTTTTCCCCGCATATAACGAAGAGAATTGAAAATGTTTCTACGGATCTTATATGGAAACAGCCTGAAAAAGCTACTGAGTAGCCTTAATACTCTTTTAGAACGTGCAAACATGTCTCGTCCCCGAGACTTTGGCATCTCATTCGTTGACATTCGCTGTTTTCTCATACTAATTCTCCCTACCCAAAACCTGCTCCTGTGCTAAATAATAACTTACAAGTTCTATATCATCCTCGCATATTTCCTCTATGTCTGTCAAAGTTTTTCTAAACCCTTGTATTTCAAAAGCAAGGCTAGATATAAAAAGAAGTCCCTAAAAAGAGTAGCCCGTGAAGAAACTACATTCGCTGGCTACATACATTTAATTGCCCTATCTGCAAATTATTCGAAGTAGTGGTAAACTATGTACAAGGCTAGAAGCCCGAAAGGAGAAAGCAGATAGCAATGACCGACAATGCCGATAAGCCAATTCTTCTGTCATCGCCGCGTATGAGTAGCGAGGGCTATGAGCTTGATTATATTAATGAAGCTTTTGACACCAACTGGATCGCTCCCCTGGGGCCTAATGTTGATGCGTTTGAAAGGGAATTCACCGACACGGTAGGAGCCGTCTGCTCTACGGCACTTGTTTCCGGAACCGCCGCTCTCCACCTGGCACTAAAGTTGTTCGGAGTCGGAGAGGGCTCACTGCCCGGCGATCCGGCCGCACGTGATACACGTGAAGATGTCGTTCTCTGCTCTTCACTTACTTTTTCAGCTTCTGCCAACCCGATCGTCTACCAAAACGCCACTCCCGTTTTTATTGATTCAGAATATTCTACATGGAATATGGATCCGGATGCCTTGGAGTTCGCTCTCCAGAAGTATGGGCAGCGCGTTAAAGCCGTTATCGTCGTTCATTTATTTGGACTTCTGGCAAACATAGATCGGATCCGTAGCATTTGTGATAACTACGGTGTTCCGATCATAGAAGATGCCGCTGAATCATTGGGCACCGTATATGATTCTTTCTATTACGCCGCCCCCGGCCAGAGAGCGCGCAATTGGCACACAACACCAATATCCCGCCATGGCGGAACCGCAGGGGAGGTCGGCTGTTTTAGCTTCAACGGTAACAAGATCATCACCACGTCCGGCGGCGGCATGTTAGTCTCCAATGACCCGGGGAGGGGCAGGTCTGTCTGCAAAAAAATTCGCTTCTGGGCAACTCAGTCCCGTGAAAATTTCCCCTGGTATCAGCATGAGGAACTGGGATACAACTACCGTATGTCAAACATCGTTGCCGGCATTGGCCGTGGCCAGTTGAAGGTTCTTTCTGAGCATGTCGAGAGAAAACAGAGAATCTTCAACTACTACCGCGACCACTTAGAGGGGAAGGCGGGAGTTACGATGATGCCTGTTCCAAAAGCTGTACGACCCAACTATTGGCTGAGTTCAATCTTGACCCCAAGCGTCGAATATCCCGCAAAGATATTTAATGCACTTAGAGCAAAAAATATTGCTGCCCGACCGATTTGGAAGCCAATGAACCTGCAACCCTATTACCGCCATTGCGACTTCATAACCTCCCAAGAGGGTATCAGCGTAGGCGAAGACATCTTTAAGCGTGGTCTCTGTCTACCCAGTGATATCAATATGACCGAAGCCGATATCGCCCGCGTGACGGATATCATTCTCGCGGCACTGCACTAGGAAAAGTCGCTTAGTTCAATATATATACTCAAGAACCTATAGCTCTAAGCTGGTTAGTCGCGGTTCAACGCAACAACAAGGGCGCATGCATACGATGCGGACACCGCTGGCACGTTGCGGACCTACATTCACAAATGTAGCCAGCACTGAGGTCTCACCCCCCAGCCCGAGTACTCCGACATTACTTTTATTCACTCTTTCGGTAATTTCCTTCTCGATTGCGTTCTGCTTATCGTGTCGGCCATAGACCTGTGCCTCTATCATCAGTGCGGCAGCCTCGTAATGAGAGCGACCGATGCCGATGGCCAATGTCGCCGGTGTGCAGCCTAGTAATTTGACTGACTCCGTTGCCCATTCCACAATTTCATCTTTTACCCTTTCAACGCTACGTCGATGATATATTCTATATGTTTTAGCGCGAATGGAAGGACCCCCTCCCAAGAGTAGCACATGCACTCTTAGTATATCGGGATCCTCAATCATCTTAACGAGCAACGGCGCAGGCATTACCGCTGACGGATCGGGGCTGAGCCCTCCTGATTGATCAATCCGCTGACTGTCCGTTCCGTTGATATTCATCGGCCTGCCGGGTAATTCGGACAGCCCCTGTGCAACACCGACATATATCGCCTCCAGCGTCGCGCCGTCCAGGGCACGGTTTTTCCCGATTTCGATAAATAGATGCGGTATGCCCGTGTCATCGCAAAGCGGGCTACGATTCTTCTCCGCCAACAGAGCATTTTCCAGAAGAGTCTCCAAACCCCACCCTGTCAGGGCGTTCGTTTCGGCGGAAATCGCCCGGCAATATGCCTGTTTTAGGCCTGCGCTGAAAGTCGAACCGGCGTTGACGATTGCCTCTTTGACTTGTTTTATCACCCAATCCACTATTTATACCCCATAGATGGAGCGACCGTGAGCCGCCGCAACAATCATCTGCAGCCCGTTGACCCGGGCGACATAAAATGCCTCCATTCCCTCTTCGGGAAAGGCCAGCACCTTCGTTTCAACAATTTTGCTTTGGAGAAGCGCCGTCACCGGCGGCACTACAGCAAAAATTGCTTTTTGCCGCTCCAGGGCCTTTATAGTTTCCTCCGATATCGCGCCTTTGCCAAGATGGATCTTCACTCCCGCCTCTGAAAGGGGAGCTATGCTACTCTCAATTTCAAGCTTATTGCTCGAAGTCGGCCCGATACCCGCAATGCTGACAGCTGTATGAAAAATAAGGCTGCCGGTAAGCTGAACCCCGTACCCATCCAATTCCCCATTACGGTATGCCGCAACAATTTTAGGCAATACAACATCACGACCGCAATATATTTCCCCCGATACGGAAATTATGTCTCCCACCTGTATCTTTTCAATATCTCCATCTGTTATCGGTGTCGAAAACTCGTGCATCATCTCTCCTATACTTCTTCCACATCATCCTTGCTTATCGAAAACAGTTCGATATAGCTGTGTGAGTTCTCAATCACTCCGTACGCTTGAGCACGCATATAAATCTTTTCAGCCCAACATGTATGCGGCTTGGTCTCGTTCATTTTGTTGGCATTGAGGCTCTTGTGAACGCCACCGTCCGAACTCAGGATCTGGCAGGCATCGTCATATTCTTCCCTGGTCACGGCCATCAAGGCATTAACATATTTGAAGTGGGTGGGATGTATTACGGTTCTGCCGACAAAACCGTTAGCCTTGTCTAGAATAACCTCACGCAATAAGCCGTCAACCTCCACATTAAAAATCGGCTTGCGCTGTAGCAGGCTATCCTCGATATCGTGCGGGACTATATCCTCGAACATCATCTCCTTAGCTTGACGGAAATACTCCCACACCGGACCGGAGACGACATATTCATTATTGCGGCTAAAGATATTGAGTATGTCTGAGAGACACTCTCTTACCGTCAAGATATCGTAGATTGTATAATCCACGCCGCGGCGAACTCCGAAGCATGAGGAAAAGTCTGTCGCACCAACTCTGACTTGAAGAACATAGTCATGGAATTTGTCGAGAATTGTCTTAATAGCCAATAGTTCACTAAGGCGAGTCTCCTTGTGCGCAACAGTCGGATCTTCAATTATCGGCATGCCATACAATATCTCGCCGAGTTTTTCGTTCAGATCTACAAGGTGTTCAAAGTATTCCGTCCCGTTAGCGGAATTAAACTTTGGAAAGCTGAAGCCCGCCAGAACTTTGACCATATGCGAGGTGAGTCGTTTGGAAAAATTGCGAAATTGTCCAATTGATCGGACACGAATAAAGATCAGCGGCACGTCTTCATAGGTCAGGTTCCCTTCGTCGATTGCCGAGCTGATTGATTCGAGCAAAGTCAACACATTCGCCTCTGCCGCAGGAACTGCGTTCTCCGGACAGGCATCCTCAAAACAAAGCACTATCGATGTCAGACCGGGCATTTTTTTTGCCAATATCTTCGGGCCAAAGTCCATCGTTCCGGGCATATACATCGCTGCGCCGACGCAGTACTGCAAAAGCTGTTTTTCCGTGTACTTGTTAAACTCTGTCGGCTCAACAATAAAATTAAAATTGCGTTTATGCTTATGATGTCTCATCTAATGTAGCTCTCTCTTTCTTTACACAGGGGATGTCACAATTATCTAACCGCGGGAGAAGCAATTGCCGCCGGATAGTATTCATCAATCATGCGCTTGACGAGAACAATCTGCTTGGCACGCTTTTTGGCGTCATCCGCTGTAGTCTCCCAACTATGGGTCTTTGCCACGGAACCTCCGGTTTTTAAGTATATCGGGGCGGCGATGCGAATCATTTCCGGAACTTCATAATGGCGAATGAAACCGCCTGATGATTCCGGGTTCTCCGTGTGGATGTCAATGGGGATGTCAATAGCCTGTCGTATTGCCGCAAGCATCTGGAGCTGTATATCGCGAACCGGATTGACGGAGTCGGCACCGATATTCTGCAACAATAAGGCCGAACAGGGATTCCCAAATCCGGTATGAGCGGAAACTTTGAATTTGCAGTCCTCAGGAATTTCTCCGGCACGGCGGAACTTGTCCAGCACCCACAGGCAACCTTCGTCGTAGACGAGGAAGCCGCGGCAGCCCAACCGGGCCGCACGCTTGACATCTTCAATGGCACGGACGATCTGCTCTTGACCGCGTAGCCGGTAGCCCATACGTTGCCCTTCTTCCGTATTGACCGAGGCGCTGGTATCCGTGGTCGCACGCGGACCGATAGCAAGGATCAGTTCAACTTCCCACTTCGCTGCCAGCTCTATCATAGTTATGATCTCATCGTCCGTGAGGAGCATGATACCGCGCGTTTGCGTTACACGATGAATAGCGATTCCATACCCTTCCAGAGATTCCAGCAAAGCTTTCATAGCGGTCGGTCCCTGTATTCCCGGCACTTCAAATCGGTACTGCCCTCCGTCGGGGAAACGTTTCTCCGAGGTAGGCAGATTGTAAGCGTCGCCTCCCGGCAGACCCAAACTTTTGAGAAAATTTCTGGTCTTTTCCATTGCTCAATTACACTCCTCATCTGTGTTTTTGCGCATAAACTCCGCTATCAGGGCGCTATGATCAATATTCAAGGGCGGCAAAAAGGATCGCATGCCCTGTCGTATATGTACGTCAATCAGTGAAGCCGCTTTCATATCGGAGAACCCCTTGATTGCCCCAGCCAAATCAGCGGCATTGTCAACTGTCACGGCACGGAAACCGGAACCATTCGCTATCTCTTCAAAGCTGATACCCTGTCCTGCAGAAATCTGCCCACCGACCGACTCGTGCGCACCGTTATTCAAAATAATATGGATATAGTTGGGTAGAGGGTATCTGCTCACCGTTGTGAAGACACCCATGTGCATGATCGCCGCCGCGTCACCATCCAGGCAAATTACCGGACGTTCGGGCTTTGACAACGCCATTCCCATTGCGATAGATGAGGCATGGCCCATTGCGCCAACATTGAGAACATCATTATGATGTGGCTCTCCGCGTTCCTGACGCAGGAAATAAAGCTCCCGCGTTGCCCTCCCCGTGGTTGCGACAAAAAGCGTGTTCCGAGGCGTATTGTCCAAAATTACCTTTATCGCATCCTCTCTACTCATGGGGAAGCTGTCATCAACCGGTGGTTTTTTGTCTTTTTCGGCAAAGACTCCCTTTCGGGCTATAAGAGCCACGGGCGATTCGGAAGTCTGCGCCGTCTTAACCGCCCAGCTCACCGTTTCGTCAATTAACTGATTGTCATCCGCAACTACTCTGTATGGGAGATCAAGAAGACCCATAAGGGGAGTCGTGATCCGCCCCTGAGTCTTATGTTGCTCATGATCCCGATCCGCGGGGTCGCCCCGCCAGCCGATCAGAAGAATCATCGGCACCGAATATACGTTCCTATCTACCAGTGACACAAGAGGGTTTAGTGCATTACCCAGTCCGGAATTCTGCATATAAACAAAAGGAGTTTTTCCGGTTACAAAGTAATTGCCGGCGGCGATAGCTATGGCACTACCCTCATTAGCGGCAATAACGTGCCGGCAGTCGGGAACATTCTCTGCCAAATATGTGCAAAAAGCATTCAAGTGCGAGTCCGGAACACCACAGAAAAACCGGATCCCGTTATTTTTAAGTGCTTTATAAAACTTTTCCTGATCCAGCATTTGCTTATCCCTTGTATAAGGTGAAGTATTCCGGCGCATCAGCGGAGCTTACTTCCCACGCCTCCTCAAATGCCGCAACTATTGCATCCGGCAGAGGGCCGTTTGCAAATGAGTTCAGGTTCTGCTCCAGCTGCTTCAATCCGGATGCACCGATGATAATTGCCGCCCGTCTTTCCGGATCTAAGCTCGAATGGAAGGCGAGCCAGCGGAATGTCGCTTCAACCATGCTTATATCGGTACAGGCTCGGCGGATAATCTCGACTGCTTTGAAAAAGGATTCTTTCCAATAACGAGCCGGATATGTTTTGCGCAATGCAAAACGTCCGTCCGTCGGGACCTCATTGAAGGAGCGGTGTTTGCCGGTCAGCATTCCGCCCGCCAGCGGATTATAAGCGTAGAAGCGCATATCGAATGCTTTGAGGGCGGTGAAAAGTTCTACTTCCGCCCGTCGGCTCAACGGATTGTAGACACCCTCATAAACTGTCGGAACGACCCAGCCATTAGCCCTACATTTGTGATGCACGTCCGCTACCATCCAGGCGGGGAAGTTGCTCAGCCCAAGTTCGACGAACTTCCCGGCACGATACATTTCATCGCACGAGCGGAGCACGCTCTCAACCGGGGTAAGTGGATCCGGGAAATGCAGGTAAAAAATGTCCGCCTTGGTCAGACCCATGCGCTCGAGAGATTCGGTGAGTTGGCTCTTTGCCGCTTCTCCGTCCAATCTGCCGGTTATACGCGGATTGACTTTTGTTGCGACCTTGAACTGCTCTCTGCCGATCCGGTCAAAGGCCGCGCCCAGAATCCTCTCGGTTTCCCCCTCGTTATACACGTAAGCGGAATCCAATTCATCGTATCCTCGGCTACTGAAAAGCTCGAGCATCGAGATCGCTTCTTCCAGAAAGACCTGTTGACCAAGCGTCATAGTTCCCAACACAAGATTAACTCTCATTCAATAATCTCCTTAGATCTGTGCGTCGGCAATGAGGTCCAACAACTCCGCAAACTGATTCTCTATATCCATCACAGCTGCCAGTACTTTTTCTGCTCCATTGCGGGAGCGACCGCCATATAACATGAGCGAGAGAAATTTTTCCCCTACCTCCTCCGGAGACATGGGATTCTCGGGTTCACCCTTGGGGAAGTCCACCTGCTCGGAATAGACCGCCCCGCTCTTTATTCTGATTTCGACAACCGCCGTCTGTTTTGCCGGGAAGTTCGCGCTCATCTCTTCATCTGCCAATACTGTCACCTTCTTAGTGAGATCCAAAACATCGAAATCTGTCAAAATATCTCCCTCAAATTGTGAAACCCCGGCTTCGCCCTTGCACACAGCTACCGCAACACTGTATGGGATGCTCATCTTTGCCGATCCAGAGCCGGCTATTTCGGTGTGATCATGTTTGTATACCGCCAGCGAGTAGGTTCTGACCGTTATACTTTCAATTTGTGCCGCTTCAACTCCGTGTTTTTTCCGTATTGTCAGAGCTGCTTCAATTGAAGGGTGACAGTAACGACAGGCCGCGTACGGCTTAATATAAGCCTTTTCCAAGGCAAAAGTTCCGGCTAATCTTATCGGTTGCAACTGAACGGCAGCATCACCGTACATCATACTGAAGAAGCCTCTTTCTCCCGCTAACACATCGTCCGGACCTTTGTATCCGACCAGCCCCATTTTTGCGGCAGTATATCCCATGAGTGCAGCCTTACCAACATTGTAGGGTTTTAAGGCCGAGCCATCGTCAAGGACTTTGAGCATACCGCTTGCCGATACGGCCGCTGCCGAGAAAGCCGCTTTGCGTTGCCGATCATCAAATTCAAGCAATTCCGCTATCGACAGAGTTGCTCCAAGTGTCCCACAGGTGCCGGTTGCGTGATAGCCGCGGTTCTTATGTCGCGGCTGAATCGAGACCGCCATGGTGAAAGCGGATTCATAGCCAACTAGTGCCGCTTTGAGAAATTTGCCGACGGGAATGTCGTGTCGCGCCGCTAGGGGAAGAAGCGCGGAGAATACCGGTGAGCCGAGATGTATGATTCCAGTATTTGTGCCGTCGTCGAAATCAAGCGTATGAGCATTAAGGCCGTTTAGAAAGATAGCGTTCTCCATTGCCATTCTCTTGGCAATGCCGATGGCGGGAGTTTCTCCTCTTTCCGTCATGTCGATGAGCTTGCTCAGCTTTTCTCCGTTCGCTTCTACGCCGGCAAAGGTTACACCCAGATAGTCCAACAGTGCCAACTGAAGCCGAAGCTTGAGATTCTCTGGCAACTCGCCGGGCATACCTTTCTTTAAATCCCGGAGGAACAATTCCGTCTGGTTCATATTTTTTCTATCTATTCCTCTCCCTGCTCATTTGCTATCTTCTGACGTTTCTTAAAGCATATTCTTCGAGTTCTGGGGGTTCGGAATTTATAGCCGGACAAGAGAAAGTAGACAAAGTACTGCATATAAAAAGTTCCGTGCGTATGTGCGCTAAAGAAAGAAATTACAACAATCACCGCACTAATCCAGAAATAAGCGTCTTTCAGTACAAGCAAACTACGGAAATAAAAAACATATGACAATATAACGCCAATTAGACCATACCTATACATGGTTGCGTTAAATCCGGACAAATGAAAGTTAATTCCCTCCACATTATCACTAACTCCGAACCAAAATTTTGTTCCGGTAAGCTGTTTGGTTAGTCTTAACCCTCTGGATATTCGTCCCGAAATGGCATTAGATGAGGTGCCCCCGGCTGAGAAAATTCGATTGATGCTTTTTCTTATAAATGGAACGTAAAAACAGATTAGAGTTAGCCCTAGGAGAACGGAAACAGTAATTACCACATTTTTTAGACTGAAAAATCGTCTCTTTCCGAGCCTATGCATCTCTACTGCCTTTCGTAAAAAATATATACCCCACACGCCAACCACAGTAGCGATCCCCATACCGGAAGTAGATAAGATCAAAGCTAAAGAAAGGAGAATTGCCGTCATTTTTGCGATACGGTTAACGCTAAAGGATGACAGTGATATTATCAGTGGGGGAAATAGATATAGGAACATGTGCGCAGGTTCAAGAAAGAAAGAAGATGGTCTATAGAAGGTGCTGGGTTTCCCGTCCATGCCAACCATCCCTATTTCTGATCGCGGGATCCATTGTGCGCTTTTAGGCAATAACCAGCCCGTTGGAACCAGTTGCAGGTGAAAGTCGAAGATATAAAAACATACATATTGGACGATAATTAATATGCTGGCAAAAGACGCTATCCACGTTGTCGCCGAAATAAATCGATCCGTATCAATGCAACCGCTCGCAGCTACAGCAAAGTAAAAGATGACTATCATTCCATGTGCAAACTCTTCAAATGTAAACCCGTGATCAATCAACTTATATACAACAAATACCGCCAACGGGATAATTGCAAGAATGCCTCGATAATCAATCTCTCTCAGCTTGCTAATTTGCCTGCCTAAGACGAAAGGTAACAACAAAATCAAGACACTAATTCCTGCATTAACCAACAGTCCCCGGTAATGCTGTAGAATAGGCCCGAGAGCTAAGAGAAAGGCAATTAGGACATCCACCAATGAGCCTAGTGAAAAGCCGTCATCCCTACGTGCAAATAAATTTCCTAGGGTGCCTGTATGTTTCCTCATGTATAAACCCTTATGCTACTATCGATATCCTCTTCTGTCGTCCAGGTCGTAGTAAATTGCTTTAACATTATGATATCTTTGAATTCGTAGATGGAATCCATATCCTGCTCGACATCTTCCCCTAAAGCTATACGAAGAAGTGTCTTTGTAAACCGGGGATGGGAAAAATGTGACAATGAGTAGCCGCCACTAAGGCGAGGGTTGAACTCTAAAAGGGCAAACTCCCCATTTTCTTTCTGCATTATGTTCAAATCGATTATTCCATAAGCCCCTACACTTGCGACGGCATGATAAACGTACTCGAATAATTCATTGTCATGGAAAGACCTGTTCTGGAAAGTTTCACCAAGGTGTTTCGTTATATTCCTCATCGTTACAATTGAGACCGGTTCTTGCCTTCGATTACACAGCACATGAGCTCCTATTAGCGTGCCTTGTAATTGCTCTTGATACATACATTTCTCGTTTTCGGGTTTTGCACTATTTGCCTCTGCTTCGATATCCCTTAGCAATTCGGCCTCGTCTCTTAACATGTGAATCCCGATGCTTCGACTGCCGCGTCTCGGTTTTGCTACAATTGGATAGCTTAATAATCCATTTCTGATATCTCTTAACAACTCATCTTTTTCCGTCCACAGATATGTCCGTGGAGCATTAACGTTGTGTCGCTTACAGAATTGGTATGTAAGATATTTGTCCGTGCATAGCTCAATTATCGGCTCATCACAGATGACTGCGTTGATTCCATGTTGTGCCAGTACCGGCTTGTACTTGGCAAGGAAAGGAAGCTCCAGGTCGTTAATTGAAAAAACGGCGCATATATCATTCTCTTTGCATAGATTGACCAGCATTTCACAGTATCTTTCGTCAGAGGCATAAGGTATAACGAATGCTTTGTCCGCATTTTTTAGTGCCGGAGCGTACCTCAATGCATCTGCCGCAAATATCCCATGCTTCCCGTTAACTACTTCTCTAAAGTGATCAATTAGATATCCGCGCTGTCCTATGCTGGTTATTAAAATGTTCATCGTATACTCTCCTGGTTGTCTTTTATGTTTGTTTTTTCTCAATCAGCGCTATCTGCCTTATAATCTCGGGAAAAGCGATCCTTCCCACGATATTCAGGCATTACGTCCGTACCCTTCTTCCGAAAGACTGCTAAAAATGTTTTCAGAATAATCTTCAGATCCAAACTAAAGCTGATATTGTCCACATACTCAATGTCGTATCTAAGGCGCTCCTCCCAAGGAATGTTATTGCGCCCCATTACCTGAGCCAGGCCGGTCACGCCGGGTCTAACCTCAAACCTTCTGGCCTCATCATCGTTACATCTTGGAACCTGGTAATCCAGCATAGGGCGTGGTCCGACAATACTCATTGTTCCGTTTAGGACATTAAAGAGTTGCGGAATTTCATCCAGACTCGTTTTGCGCAAAAATTTGCCTACTTTTGTAATTCTGTCTTCCGACATTATCTCAACTCCGTTGCTGTCGTACTGTTCAACAATCATCGTGCGAAACTTGTAAATAAGAAAGGGCTTTGCTTCTTTTCCCGCCCGGACTTGTTTAAATAATGCCGGGCCTTTGGAGGTTAAACGTATGATTATGGGTAGGACAATTAGTAGAGGAATCACCGTCAAAATAATAATGCCAATTAAACTCGACACCACATCTAAGGATCTTTTCAGAGCAAAATATGCCTTTCTCATATGCGCCTTTCCTCCGCTGAAACCTGTGTCCGGCTCAAAGAACTACGTTCCCCACCATTTCGGCAGATTGTACCGTAGTCCCGCCCCTGTGTCAAATTTATGAAGGAAAAAAACTGCGATGGTACGCCTGGTTTTTCTTTGCTCTGTTGTCCATACGCATATCACTATTCTTCCGCGATTTCCATCGATCTATCGTATATGAGCCCGCCAAAGACCTTGTCTACCACTCGAACCTTTCCGGAGAGAAATTTGAGAAGCGGATTAAAAAACTTGGTCAGACGAATCTTTCTGCCTCGGGCGGCGGCAATTTCGCGAACCATCTGACTGGTGCACAAATACTCTGCGTCCTGGGGGAAGAAAATCCCAGCCGCCTGCGTGTCAATCATTCGTTTTACATAGGCATATAGGTTATCGATATGCAACATGGAGCGCTCGTTCTTAATATCCGGAAAAAAAGGCCAGCGCAAGGCCACCTTTTCCAATAATCGATAGTTTCCTTTGCTGCCCGGCCCGTAAATCATAGGCGGGCGCAAAACACACAGCCGGAAAGTCTCATCTTGTAGAGCCGCGAGACCCCGCTCAGCCTGCAATTTACTGTCTCCGTAAGCTCCAATGGGGGCGGGAACTGTATCCCGATCGATAACTTTGGTCTCCCCCAGCTTGGTAACGGCACCATAAATTATGATGCTACTCATAAAAATAAAGTGGGGCACGCCCTCGGCCCGAGCCTTCTCCGCCGTTTCCACCGCCAAATGGGTATTGACTCTATAATATTCCTGTTTGCGCTCCTCGCTGATTTTGCGGGAGTCCTGATGGGCGATCCCCGCCACATGGAATATGCTGTCATAGCCGAAAAAGCTGACCTCCCGCCATCCTTCGCCTATCATATCCACAGTTTTCACCTGATACTCCTCGGGATACTGAACCAAATGAGCCTCGACGGAAGTTCCGATATAGCTGTTGGCGCCGGTAATCAGAATTTTCTTCACTCTTACTTTACTCCCGAGCTGATTCAGCTTGTTCCTCGCACTCTTCGGGTTGCTCCCGGCCCGCTTCGGGCTGTTTCCCGCTCTCTTCAGACCTCTCCTGATTCGCTTCGCATTGCTCGCACGTCCCATCAACAACGCCTTTTTGCTTGAAAACGGGAATGATCGTTCCGAAAAAGCATTTGCAGTCGAAACGGAAACTCATCTTTTCCACATATTCTCCGTCCAGCCTCGCCTTAACAGAAATAGGCAACTCATCTCTACCGTTAATCTGGGCCCAGCCGGTCAGACCGGGCAAAACATCGTTGGCGCCATATTTGTCACGTTCGGCAATCAAATCATCCTGATTCCACAGCGCCGGCCGCGGTCCAACGAAGGCCATGTCCCCCTTCAAAATATTAAAAAGTTGCGGAAGTTCGTCCAAGCTGGTTCTACGCAAAAACCGCCCCAATTTAGTAATGTACTTCTCCTGGTATTGGAGCATGTGAGTCGGTATATCTTTGGGGGCATCCTTTCTCATTGTTCGGAATTTTACAATGTAAAATATTTTCTTATGAATGCCTATGCGCTTCTGGCGGAATAGGACAGGCCCGGAACTGGTCAGCGTTATGGCCACCGAAACTATAAGAAACACGGGTGCCGTTACCAGCAATCCTATAATGGACAAAAATACATCCAGACACCTTTTTCCGATAATTCTGTAAAACGAACGCATGTCTCCTCCAAAAGCAGCTTAGCACAAGCTGAAAAAATTATATCACAATTAATTCAGGCTGCAGTGGTTTGCGAGACCGTTGCTTAGAAGTAAAGAATCTTCCGTTATCCGACGAGTTGCTTTGCCGTACATTTAACGGGAATGGTTTTTAGGGTATAATATGTTCGTATTGCCGGAAGACATTTGGTGATTATGAAACCGGTCGTATTATTTGTGTATCTTGGCGAACGAAGGAGTATGCAACGAAGTAGAAATGAATCAAACTGTGACACGTAAGAAACAGTCCTGGCGAAAGTGGAAACAGCGTCTTTTTATTATGGCAATCGACGTAGTCGTTCTGAACGTCTCGTTCTTGCTGGCGCTGTTGGTGCGCTTTGACTTCAAATGGTCGCTGATCCCGGGACGCGTTTTCGATAATTGGCTCATCTTTGCGTCGATCTTTACGGTCAGCAGTATTTTGATTTATCTCGCTTTCAGGCTCTACAGTTTCGTATGGCGCTACGTCAGCTCTTATGAGCTGATGCGGATCTTTATAGCCGTGTTTTTGAGCACGGTGCTCAATACAGGGCTGAGTTTGCTGTTTGATTACCGTCTGCCTCTCTCGGTCTATTTTCTTGGCGCTGCCTTTACGCTGATCCTGACCGTGGGTATGCGCCTTATGCCGCGGATTATTCTCATCCGCATGTCGCGAGGCGAGCACCATACGAAGAACGGACTGCGGCGCGAACGCGTCCTGATCTACGGTGCGGCAAATACCGGGCGGCTGTTGGTCAACGAGTATGCCGGCAGCTCGCATTTGAACGCGACCGTTGTTTGTCTGATCGACGACAACCCCGGCGTGCAAGGCAAGCTGATTAACGGCGTGCCGATCGTCGGCGGGCGGGAGCGGCTGCACTGGGCGGTGGAGCATTATAGGGTTGACACAATCATTCTGGCCATGACGACTCTGACGCCGAAGCAACAGGCGGAGATCCTCGAGCTCTGTAAGACCACGTCCTGTAAATTGCGCAAAGTCGCGGGCATGTATCAGATGCTTACCGGGCGCGTGACGATCAGCGACGTGACGGATGTGACCATCGACGATTTGCTTGGACGCGAACCGGTCAAGATCGATATTGACGGGGTCGCGCAGTACATCGCCGGTAAGGTCGTGTTAGTCACCGGGGGCGGCGGCTCGATCGGCAGTGAACTCTGCCGTCAGGTGGCGCGGCACAATCCGCGGCTATTGATTATCTTCGACATCTACGAAAATTCGATATATGAGATTCAGATGGAGCTGGAGCATGTCCATCCGGAGCTGAATCTCCTGACCCTGATCGGCTCGGTTCGGGATCTGCCGCGCATCGAGAACCTCTTTGCCACGTATCGCCCGGAGATCGTTTTCCACGCCGCCGCGCACAAACACGTGCCGTTGATGGAGGCGAGCCCGGTCGAGGCTATCAAGAACAATGTCTTCGGCACGCTCAACCTTTGTCTTTGCGCCGATCGCTACAAAGTGCGTAAATTCGTCCAAGTTTCCACTGACAAAGCTGTCAATCCGACTAATGTAATGGGTGCGTCGAAGCGGCTTTGCGAGATGATCATTCAGTCGATCAATCCGCATTCGCAGACGGATTTCGTGGCGGTGCGCTTCGGGAATGTGCTCGACAGTAACGGGTCGGTTGTGCCGCTGTTCCGGAAGCAGATTGCCGCCGGCGGGCCGGTTACGGTGACGCACCCCGAGGTCATACGCTTCTTTATGACGATTCCCGAGGCCGTGTCGCTGATTCTGCAGGCGGGCGCGTATGCCCACGGCGGTGAGATCTTCGTTCTTGACATGGGCGACCCTGTCAAGATTCTCGACCTGGCGCGCAACATGATCCTGCTCTCCGGTCTGCAGCCCGACGTCGACATCGACATCGAGTTCATCGGCCTGCGCCCCGGCGAGAAGCTCTACGAAGAACTGCTCATGGACAGCGAAGGCATGCGCCGCACCGAAAATAAGAAGATCTTCATCGCCAAGCCGCACTCCCTCGACTGGAACGATCTCACCCGCGACCTCGACGAGCTGCACGACCTCTGCCTCTCCGAAGAAGACGACCGCGTCGTTCAGAAGGTCACCGAAATGGTTCCGACCTTCAATCATCTGGTGAATTAAGTCGGTAGCCCTTGCGACGACACACAACTCTTCCTGCTTCGGCAGCGAATCGCAAATCCGGTCCGCGTAGTGCGGACAAATCATAAATCAAGTCCGGGACGTACCGGGCAACCCATAAATTAGGTCCGGGACGTACCGGGCAACCCATAAATTAGGTCCGGGATGTACCGGGCAACCCATAAATTAGGTCCG
>JAAZIX010000044.1 GCA_012800655.1 Clostridiaceae bacterium
CTTTCGATTTAATGAAAGCCGATCTGGAAATGCGCGCGGAGATTCAATACATCAACGGAGACTCTAAGACCCTCACGTGCAAAGCGGAGTCTCAAATGTGGTACGGCATAATGTTGTACGCGGACACTGGCACCGCCGAGTTCTTCGAATTTGACGGCGGCGCCCATACTTTGCTGATCGATCAGCCCGACCAGGTAAAACAGGGTATCTACAGCATGACCGTGCTGATAGACGATCAAAAAGTCGCGGCGGAAGACATTCAGCTCGATAAGGAAAAGTTACCTGCCGAAATATGGGATGAAGCCAAAGGAGAATTTAGAAAAGGCACCTATGAGACAACAATTATTAAGTTTAACCTACCGGACGGAGTAAAACCGGACGGTAGTCACACCATGACATTCATCGTGTATTGCTGGCTGTCCGGTTATGAGACGGTTCTGGATACTACGTACACCTTAAAGTTTGAATAAAAGGAGAACAATATGATTAAAAAAGACACGCTTAAGAAAATCATCGGAGTCGCGGTATCAGCCGTCGTCTTCGGTCTGGGCATGCTGCTCGAGTACCTGACAAAGGGTGCGGCGGCGGCGATCTTTGCGTTGCTGAAAACACTGGGCATCATATGGGCCGTCTATTTCCTGATAACGTTAATTTTCACCCTTATCGAAAAGAAAGGAAAAAGGGCCGGAACCGTTGTTTTTATGATCCACAGTATCAGCGCCTATGTAGCGGTGATACTGTCCCTGTTCCTCGGACTCAAGGCGCTGGGTGCGGATCTGACCACGACGCTGGCCACGGTAGGAGTTACCGCCTTGATCATCGGCTTCGGCGCGCAGAGTCTCATTGAGGACGTCATCACGGGAATTTTCATCATCGCCGAAGGCAAATACAATGTCGGCGATATTGTCGTCCTTGACGATTTCCGCGGACGGGTGGTCAACGTCGGCATGCGCACCACTACGATAGAAGACGACGGCGGGAACAAAAAAGTCGTTAACAATTCCAATATCCGCAATTTCCAAAACCGTTCGCAAAAGGAGTCGGTGGCCGTAAGCACTATTGCGATAAGCTACTGGCAGAATCTTGAAGAGTTTGAGGAGATCATCGCCCGCGAGTTGCCTTTGACCTATGAAGAAAATAAAGGCGTGTTTAAGGAAGCTCCCAGATATTTAGGTATAGAGGAATTTCTGCCCAACGGTATTCAGGTCAAATTCATCGTAAAGTCGGATGAAAAAAATATTTTTGCCGCCAAGCGCGCTCTCAACCGCCTGATCAAGCAAATCTTCGACCGAAATAATATCGAAGTTCCTTTCCCGCAGCCCGTCGTGCGTCCGAGCAAATGACCATATACGACGCGAACCGTGACTGATCGGCTACGGTAATATAAATAATACGAACGCAATATCGCCTGCGTTCCGTTGTCTCCTTTCTCTCAATGAGAAGACTCGACCGCAGGCGTAATCGTTTCGAATCGCGTCAGCTTTACCGCGATTACGGCTATTTTTTTATGACTTTCCAGATACCGTCTTCGACTATGTATTGGAATTCGTTGAACTCGTCGTTTGTCATCACATCTATTAAATCGTCAAAGTCTTCGACAAGGTTGATCTTGTGCAGATCTTCCCTGTCTACCCAACACATTTCTCCTTCTTCGGAAGAGATGAGTTCTCCTGAGAATTCACTCGTCCGGAAAAGAAAAACAATATATCTGCCGTTTTTGTAGTCTCCTCCCTCTATCGGGAATTGTTTGATGCCGCATAGCTTAGGATTCAAAATTGTCAGTCCCGTTTCTTCTCTTATTTCACGGATTACCGCATCGACAATCGACTCGCCGGGCTCGACATGTCCGCCGGGTAACACATAGCCTTTCCAGTCGTCACCGGCGCGGTCTTGCAAAAGGAACCTGTTCTCATCATAAATCAAACATAGTACGGCAAGTTCCGTTTTTTCGGTGCGCCCCATTTTCCCTTCCCTCCGAGCCGGACAACAAACATTAATCATCCGTCGATGATTGGCCTTTATTATAAAACAGTCTACACACTTTTCAATAACAGGTGTGGTCAAACCGATCTGCTTGGCATTTTATAAAAATACGCGTGACAAGACGTTTTGTGGTAGAATCAAGAGCAATCGGTTTAGGGATCAACCGATAGAAAGCAGGCGACGCTATGAGTGTGCCAATCCGAATCGCCCTGTGCGAAGATACAGAGGAAGACGCCGAGCGTTTGCTCCGGTGCATTGATGAAAGCGGCTTTTCCGCCGAGTGCCGTCATTTTTCATCCTGTGAAGCACTGGCGGCGGAATTTGTACCCGGGCAGTACGATCTTATTTTCCTGGATATTTATGTGGACGGTATACAACAGGGAGTGGATGTCGCCACCCAAATCCGCGATGTCGATGCAATGGTGACTTTGGTCTTTACGACCTATAGTACAGAGCATGCCTTGGAGAGTTACCGTCTGAAAGCCATTGCCTATCTGGAAAAGCCGGTGCGACCCGAAGATGTGAAAGAGATTCTGGAGTATGTTGAAGCCAAACGAAAAAACGCCCCTTCCGTCCGACTGCTTATAGAAGGGAAGAGACGGAAAATACCGTTAGAGAGCATACTGTACTTTGAGCAGAGAGAGCACGTGGTTTTTGTGAACACTTTGTCCGGTGTTCTGCGTACCAGTCAATCAGTGAGCCTAAGGGATATCGAGCCTTTATTGCCGGACAGCTTTTACCGCTCCCACCAGAGCTATATCGCCAATCTGCGCTACGTCAAAGAGTTGGATCAAGATCTGAGAATATTCCGGATGCAGAACGGAGATGTGGTGTACATCCGCCGTCCGTCTATAAGCCAGGCTACTAAGATTTACGAGAGTTGGCTGTTTGCGGCCGCAAGGGGAGAGGAATCATGAAAAAACTCTGGAAGGTTTTTTCTCTTATCCCCATAATTCTTTTGGCGGCGACATTATGCTTTATCGCTGTTTTTGCGGCGAGCTATCGGTTTGACGCCCCAAGTGAGGGCGCCGTACAGGCAGTTACTCATGTGCAATACGAAATAGACACCGGCGTCTCGGGAGCGATAGAGTTGCCGACAACCTTAGAATCGCTGGAGCCAAACACCGCTGTCACTCTGACCGCGACATTCAGCGCCGATCCGGGAGAAATGTTGCTTCTAAAATCGGTCTTTGCGCCCATGAAGGTGTTTATCAACGGAGAGCTGACATGGGAATACGGACAGGAAGGCAGTTATCTGCCTTTTCTTAATGACCCACCCACCATCCTCGCGTCGCTCCCCCTACCAAATAAAGGCGGGGAAATTTCTTTGCGCATCCATTACCGATCGCTGTCTCAGAGAAATGAACTTGTTCTGCCCGCCTTCTATGTGGGAACCACCGATGCGCTTCTGAAACGACAGCTTGTGCAGGACAGCTTTTCCTTTGTTTTTTCGCTGGTTCTGCTTTTCTTGGGGCTTGTCATGATTGTCGTTCCGTTAGGCTTCATACGCTTAATCCCTTCCGCCGCTTCTTTTTCGTGGCTGGGTCTTTTTTACTTTGCGGCGGGCACCTGGGGGTGCGGAGAATGCGACCTGACAGTTTTTCTTTTCCCATATCCGTCATTGCTGTACGCCATGTCTTATCTCGGTTTTTTTATTATCGTCATCCCTCTGCTGCGCTTCACTCTGTTGATGGTTCAGCCGAAGAGCCGGCTACCTTTGCGGGTGCTTTTGTGGGTATACCGTATTTCCGTAGCTACCGCCCTCTTGTTGCAGCTTTCGGGATATGCTGATTTCACTAAATCTCTTTACTGGTTCTTTATCCTTTTCCCCTTTACATTTCTAGTATTTTTGTTCGCGATACTGAAGGATTTGCGGAGCAGTCAGCGACAGACTATCAGGCTCCTCGCCAACGGCATTGTGCTTTTGGGCTCCTTTGCATTTCTGGAACTAGTCAATTATTGGTTGCGTTTGATTCCGCTTCTAACGCTATTCTTCCAGCTCGGCGTGCTTGGATTCTTGCTGTTGCTGACGGTCGTCGCCGGTTACTTCCTGCGGGATTCCCTGCAAATCGCCGCGGAGAAGGATCTATTGGAGTTTCAGATGAAAGCGGTAAACAACCAGCTCGCCCTCCTGCGAGCGCAGGTTAAAAAAATCGCCGAGACCGATGCGTCGATCAGGGCCCAGCACCACGACCTGCGCCACCAGTTTACGGTTCTGCGGGAGCTTAACGAGCAACATGACCGGGAAAAGTTGGAACACTATTTAGGAACTCTATACGAGAGACTGCCCTCCGGCAGAGAACCGACTCTGTGCGAAAATTTTGCGGTAAACGCCGTTGTCTCTCACTATGTCGATATGGCCAGGCGGGAAGGGGCGGAAGTTTCAACAAGCCTGGTCATCCCGGCGGAACTGCCTTCCGAATTAGAGTGTGACCTTTGCGTTATTATCGGCAACCTCATGGAAAACGCAGCTGAAGCCTGTGCCCGCATGACCGAAGGCCATCGTTTTGTCCGCGTGAGTAGTCATTTGCAGCACGGGATTCTCACTATTGCAGTGGACAACAGCTTCGAGGAACCTCTCCGCAAAAAGGGCGATGTCTTCCTTTCCTCCAAGCGTGAAGGCGAGGGCGTTGGTCTGACATCTGTACTGGCCGTGGCGAAAAGGCACGACGGTAACGCACAGTTCGAGGGAAAAGACGGCGTCTTTCAGGCCTCCGCGTATGTCCGGTTGGATTAAGTTTCTCGCATTAGGCAGCTCTTGCTCCTCTGGTTTTTAACAATTAGAATTATAACGAAATTGTCTTCTGTATCCCCTGTAATTTTGGGATATATATTTATCTATTGGAACTTCTTGAGTTTTTCAAAAAAAGAACGCCCCGGACCCGATCCGTTTTGGCGTTCTTTGTGGTCAGAGTGTCCAAAAACGATCTAAAGGTGTTAATTCATAATATTTAGCAGAGTTTTCCTATGTTTTTCATGATAAAATATCATCTAAGAAGATGTGAATCGGAGGTTCGTCTATGGGCTATATCCAGGGAGACGATCGACAACAACCATTTCTACTCCCACCTTCTATCGATGAATATGTTGACGAATCAAATCCAGTGCGCGTAATTGACGCATTTGTCGACGGCTTGGATCTTGACGCGCTCGGTTTTACCCAC
>JAAZIX010000045.1 GCA_012800655.1 Clostridiaceae bacterium
AGTGCAAATATTCAACCTCACCGTCAAAAAACCTCTGCGTCACGTGATAGGGCTCAACCAGCCTGTCCTTATCCGCGACCGCAATGTTATACACTTTTCCTCTGGCAAAGCCGGCGATCCCGGCCTGCGTATCATGCGCAACGACCTTTCCCTTATGCAGAATAATAATTTTATCGCACAGAGCCTCTACGTCATTGACGATATGGGTTGAAATAACAATCGACCTTTGCCGACCCACATCCATCAGTAACTGCTTGAAGTTCAGGCGCTCCTCCGGATCCAGCCCGACAGTAGGCTCATCGACCAAAAGCAGATCGGGATTGCCCTGCAAAGACAAAGCGATTCCGAGGCGTCTGAGCATGCCGCCGGACAACTGCCCGACCCGTTTTTTGCGCTCCGTGGAAAGATTCACCTTGGCCAGAAGTTCGTCTATTTCACGCACGGCATCCGTACTCGGTATCTTCTTCAGCAACGCGAAATACTTCATCACGTCGACGACTTGCATCGATTTGTAGAAGCCGAATTTCTGCGGCAAATAAGAAATTTTTGCGGGAACATTGATTTCGCCCGAATCCGGTTCAATTATGCGAGTAAGACAGCGGAACAGGGTCGTCTTGCCAGAGCCGTTCGGACCGAGCAGGCCGTGAATACCCGGCTCTATCACCAAGCTGATGTCGTCCAATGCTCTGACTTTGCCAAACGTTTTGCTTAAATTCTTAATTTCAATCATAGTTGCGCCTCTATTTCACCGAGTCTGCCGACAGACTATTGTCCAAATTGTAAAGAAAATCAACATAATGTTGATTACGATCTCCGATCAGATAATTGTAAATAGCTTTCAGAACGGCTTCCTTCCCGTTGAGCGAAATTTGGTAGTCGACTAAAGTCCCAAGCGAATCAAGTGTGCGTCTGTATTTATCTTGCGTTGCGCTATATTCCGCCCACTCATCGGCGGTCAATTTAAAGAGATCCTTTTCCGCGTATTTTTCTTCATACTCTTTCAGAAAAGCAAACTCACTGAAGTCAGGCTTGGTTTTAACTTCCGTAACTTCCGAAGACAGAATTTTTTCGATAAGAATTTGCCTGACATGCATTAGAGATTGTTCCACAAAACCTTCCTGCGACCGGGGCTGAGGGATAAGGCTGTTTACGTAGTTATTAAAAAGGGTTGTCGGGTAGGGCTGAATGTCGGAACAAATTACATGATCGGAGAAAATGACCATCCCTTCGTTCCATCCGCTCTGCTTCAAGAAAATATGATTGAAGAAAAGCTTTTTACCCGAGAAACTCAAATCCGCGTCTATGCCCAGAAAATCCTTCACATCGTTTCCTATCCGATTGGCCATTTCAACATCGAATTCTGTCTTTTGCCCGCTCATAGGGCCATAAACATAGTCGACACCGTCCTTGTCTACACTGTTTATGTAGCCGCCGAGTAATGTCACTGACTCCGCGGAGCCGCTGAAGGTATTATGTCCAATTTTGGCCAGGTTCGACTCGACGAGATAATTGGCGTCCACTTTAACCGTAAAATCCGCGGGGTAGAAATCGGTATTTGCCCGATAGGAGTTGCTGCCATAATCCCACAAACAATACGCCCCCGAACGCGGGAAATAGCAATGGTAGGCCGGCAGGGTCATGTTTTGCCAATTGCTGAAGTATTTCACATTGTCGACGCCTTTATATTCACAGGTGAAAGTTGTAAGTTCAGCTTCGGGATAGA
>JAAZIX010000005.1 GCA_012800655.1 Clostridiaceae bacterium
AGCCGACGCCGCATCGTGCACCGCCTCCCATATAGTACGCTCCGAAGCGGTGAACGGTTGCAAAAATGTCGGATCAAAATGTTTCATCGGTTTCAAACCTCATCATATTTATGGTAGCACTAATCTCCGCGCCTCTGCTACAATGCAACAAGACCTAAAGGGTAATATAACACAGGAGAGGCAAATATGGCGAGAAAAAATAAAGAATATCGTTGCTCGTCCTGCGGCTATCGCAGCCCAGTCGAATTGGGTCGTTGCCCACACTGTCAGGCGTGGAATACGCTCGAGGAGTACGTCGAGGTCGACGCCGCACCACCGACCGTCTCAAAGGCATCCCAAGGCCTCGCCGCCGCCGGAATTGAACACGGCTGGCTGGGCAATCTCCTGCGCAAAGGTGTGGGTTCCGCCTCCGAGCGCGATACCGCAACCGATGATAATTCGACGGACTTCGTCCACAGCGCCGCGGATACCGCCTCGGACGACATCGCCCACAAGGCCTCGGACAACATCGCTCGTACCGCCGCGACCGGTGTTGCTTCCCGCAAACAAAACACCGCCTTATCCCCAGAACCCGACTTACGCGGTGCCGACATCCTTCCCCTCACCGCCGTCGATAAGGGTCGTGAGCAGCGTTTTTCGTCCGGCAACGACGAATTCGACCGCGTACTGGGCGGCGGCTTCGTCAAGGGCTCCCTCGTCCTGGTCGGCGGCGACCCCGGCATCGGCAAGTCCACCCTCCTGCTCCAAATCCTCGGCTCTGCCCGAACCGATCTGCCCCTGCTCTACATCTGCGGCGAGGAATCTCCCGCTCAGGTGCGCCTGCGTGCCGCACGTCTCGGCATCGACCGTGCAAGTATCTCCCTCCTACCCGAAACCGAATTCGAACGTATCGCCCCGATCATCGCTCGATTGCAACCGAGTGTCGTCGTCGTCGACTCGATCCAGACCGCCTATTCCGCCGCCATCGACTCCGTCCCGGGCAGCATATCGCAAGTCCGCGACGTAGCAGCCGGTTTCCTGCGCCTAGCCAAAGAACTCGACATCGCCGTCGTCCTGGTCGGCCACGTCACCAAAGAAGGCAGTCTCGCCGGTCCCCGCGTCCTCGAACACATGGTCGACACCGTGCTCTATTTCGAAGGCGACGGCAACACCAGTCTGCGCGTCATCCGCGCTCGCAAAAACCGTTTCGGCGCCACCGACGAAATCGGCATGTTCGAAATGACCGACCGCGGCCTGCTCCCTGTCGTCAACCCCTCCGCCGCCCTGCTCGAAGGTCGCCCGCTCTCCGTCCCCGGCACCGTCATCACCTCCTGCATCGAAGGCACCCGCCCGGTGCTCGTAGAAATCCAGGCCCTCCTCAGCGACAGCCAATTCAACGTGCCGCAACGCATGGCCCAGGGCCTAGACCGCAACCGCGTCGTCATGCTCCTGGCCGTGATGGAAAAGAGTCTTCGCGCCGGCCTCGCCCAAATGGACGCTTTCCTCAACGTCGTCGGTGGCCTCACCCTCCGCGAGCCTTCCACCGATCTGGCCGTATGCGCCGCCATCGCCTCCAGTCTCCGCGGCCGCCCCCTACGTGAAAACATGATCGTCTTCGGCGAAATCGGTCTGACCGGCGAAATTCGCGCCGTCTCTCGCGCCCGCGCACGTGTTACCGAAGCCGTACGTCTGGGCTTCACCACCTGCGTCGTTCCCTCACAGTGCCGCAAAGCCATTCTCGACGACCAGCGCAGCGCCAGAACCGCCGCTACCCAAACCTCCACAGCCGCAAAAACCGCCGCCGCCAAAACCACCGTCGCCAAAACCACCGCCGACAAAGCCGGCAGTTCAGCAAGCGCCGAGCCCCTCCCTGATGCCGATCTCATCTTCGTCGATAACATCAACGAAGCTCTGGATGTCTGCTTGACCTAGTACTGACCCGCCTGGCTGTCGGCCTGACCTTGCCGGCGAACCGCCAGGTCAGTTGAACCCACCGCCGACCCGCCCGGTCGATGTGAACCCGCCGCTGACCCGGACGGCCGTCGCTGAAACCCTGCGCCGACACGGCCGCTTAATTTGAAAGACAAGAGAGGTAAAAATGCAATCTTCATACACAGCCTCCGCCCTAATTCTCGCCGGCGGTTCCGGAACCCGC
>JAAZIX010000046.1 GCA_012800655.1 Clostridiaceae bacterium
ACCTGGCTCACCAAAGGCGCGCCCGATCTGATTCTCGACCGTTGCAAATACGAACTTACCGTCGAAGGTGTCGTTCCCCTGACCGAGGGTCGCAAGACGGAAATCATGGAGGCCAACAGCCGAATGGCGCGCCTCGCCCTGCGAGTGCTCGCTTTCGCTCAGCGTACCGCCGATGACACACTCTCTGCCGCGACGGATCCGGCCGAGGTTGAGCGGGACCTCATCTTCGTCGGCCTCATGGGTATGATCGATCCGCCGCGTCCCGAGGCCAAAGTCGCCATTGCCAAGGCGCAGGCGGCCGGCATCCGCGTCATCATGATCACCGGTGACTATGCCGAAACCGCCGTCGCGATCGGCGTCGAACTGGGTATTTTCCACCCCGGCGATTCGGTCCTGACCGGCCAAGAGTTGGAGCGGATGAGCGATGAGACCCTGACGGAAGAAGTGCGTAGCACTTCGATCTTTGCCCGGGTTTCGCCGGAGCATAAGGTCCGTATCGTGGCGGCACTGCGCGCCAACGACTATATCGTTTCCATGACCGGTGATGGCGTCAACGACGCCCCGGCTCTCAAGCAGGCCGATATAGGCGTGGCCATGGGTATCACCGGCACGGAAGTTTCGCGCGAGGCCTCGGACATGATCCTGACCGACGACAACTTCGCCACCATCGTCAGCGCGGTTGAAGAAGGACGCGTCATCTTTGCCAATATCCGCAAATTCGTCAGCTTCCTGCTGAGCTGTAACGTTGGTGAGATTCTGGTTATTTTTGTTACCTCAATAATTTGGGGCGCCGGCTTCGCGCCGCTGCTCCCGATCCAACTGTTGTGGCTGAACCTTATTACCGACAGTCTGCCCGCCCTGGCGCTCGGCAACGAGAGAGGCGAACCGGACATCATGGAGCAACCGCCCCGCGGACGCGGCGAGAGCATTATCAACCGCGAGATGATCCTGGGCATCATCACGCAGAGTCTGGCGATTTTCGGGGCGGTTTATGTTGCCTTTATGTACGGCCTGCAGACCTACGGCTACGGCGTGGCTGGTCCGCATCACGGTGCCCGTACCATGGCCTTCCTTACCCTGATTCTGGCCGAACTGTTGCGCACCTATTCGAGCCGCTCGTCGCATATCAGTATTTTCCGCCTAGGTGTTCTCGGCAACCCGGCCGTTGTTAAGGGCACGTTGATTTCCGCCCTAATGATGTTACTGGTCGTCTACCTGCCCGGTCTCAACACGATCTTCAAGACCGTCATGCCGAGCCTCGCTGACTGGGGCGTGATTATCGGACTTAGCCTAATTCCCTTCATTGTCGGGGAAGCGGTAAAACCGCTGAACAAATTGCTTTGTAAGAGGAAAAGCTAATCGGACGGTAGGATTGAACCGCGCTGACGGCGTATGCTTTGTACGTGCTTTTACAGGGAGTATCGAGTATAATGCCCATAATTGATAGAGATAAGGAGGCGTTAATCATGCAACAGTATGTTTGCGACCTTTGCGGTTATGTATATGTGCCGGAAGACGGCGATCCGGATGCCGGCGTTGCTCCGGGAACGGCCTGGGAAGATGTGCCGGAGGATTGGGTCTGCCCGCTCTGCGGCGCTCCCAAAGACGAATTCAGCCCGATCTAAGGTAACGATTTTTTCGAGGCGGCGCCTTTGCGCGTTGCCTATCCGTCCCGAGTCGGTGATTTTCGTCAGCCGATGATTTTGATTTGACCCGGCGATTTTGCCAGCCGACCTGTTCCGCGCCGAGCGGTATTTTTGCGAGCCGATCGCGTTTGCGAGCAAGTCGGCTTTGCCATTTTGTGTTAGATTTGTGTTAGAGAGGTGTTTATATGTCGGTAAAATATATTTGTGAAGGTGTCAGTGAGGTCGGGGCCGCCCATCCCGATTTGGAGATGTTCGACTCGCTCATGCCGACCCCCTTCGGGACCACCTATAATTCTTATCTGGTGCGAGGCGCGGATAAGATCGCCCTCATCGATTCCGTCGATGACCGCAAGCTCTCCGTCTTTCTTGAGAACCTGCGCGCCGCCAAAGTCGAGCGGATCGACTATATAATTTCCCTCCACGCCGAACAGGACCATTCCGGAACGCTCCGCGATTTGCTGGAGTACTGGCCGATGGCGCGACTCGTCGCGTTGCCGAAGACGGCTGAGATGCTCAGCATCCATCTGCACCTGCCGGTTGAGGAGATGAAAGTCATGCAGGCCAATGAGGTGCTCGATCTCGGCGGCAAAACGCTCAAATTCATCCCGATTCCTTTCGCGCACTGGCCGGATAACACGATGCTGTGGCTGGCCGAGGATAGGATCCTGTTCTCCAGCGACCTTTTCGGCTCGCATTACGCCAAGGAGACCCCCGGCCTGGAGCCCGGCAGTGAGCTGATTCGCGCCGCCCGCGACTACTATGCCGAGATCATGATGCCCTTCCGCGCTCAATGCTCGCGCTATACCCGGCTCGCCCGCGAGCTCGATCCGCGCCTGATCGCCGCCTCGCACGGTCCCGTCTGGTCCGATCCGCGGGTCATTCTCGATCAGTACGAGCGCTGGACTAATGACGAAGTCCGCCCTCTGGTGACGATCGCCTGGGTTACGATGCACGACAGCACAAAGAGAATGGTCGAGCATCTCGCCCGCAGTCTCGCCGAGCACGGCATCGCCGTCGCCTCGCACAATGTCGGCACCTATCCTGACGCGCTCACCCGCGGCACTGGCCACCTCATGAGCGATCTGGTTGACGCCACCGCCCTCGTCATCGCCACGCCGACCGTCCTGGCCGGCCCGCACCCGGCCGCCGCCTACGCAGCTCTCCTCGCCAACGCCCTGCGCCCGAAGATAAAGATCTTCTCGACGCTGAACTCCTACGGCTGGGGCGGCAAACCCGAAGAAACACTCGAACTTTTGACCGGCCAACTAAAGGTCAAGCGACTGCCCGGCGTCAAGGTCAAAGGCCTGCCGACCGAAGAGGACTATAGGGCGATCGAAGACTTCGCCGCCGTACTGGCATCCGAAGTCCGCGCCGTCGCCGCTAGCGACTAAACCCGCACACAGGCTCGCTCGCCGCTGATCGGCCGCAAGCGGCCTAACCGAACCAATAGAAATGAGCGAGAACAGGTCTTGCACGGACAGAATAATATTTCACTGTGACAACAACGCCTTCTTTGCCAGCGTGGAAGAGCTCTTTCACCCCGAACTGAAGAAGGTGCCTATGGCCGTGTGCGGCGATCCGGAACTGCGCCACGGGATCATTCTGGCGAAAAACGCGCTGGCCAAGGCCAAAGGCGTTAAGACGGCGGAAACGATATGGCAGGCCCGGCGCAAATGTCCGGAACTGGTCTTACGTCCCGGACGCGACGACTACGGCGAATTCTGCGAGCGAATCAACGCAATCTACGAAGAATACAGTCCCCAGGTGGAGCGGGGCGGCATCGACGAGAGCTTTATCGACATGACCGGCAGCCTGCATTTATTCGCGAGAACACCGCGCGAGGCGGCGGAACTGATCTGCGAGCGCGTTCGACGGGAAATCGGCGTGACCATCTCCGTGGGCATATCCTGGAACAAAATCTTTGCCAAGCTGGGGAGCGACATCGCTCCGCCCGATTCCGTTCTGGAAATCACCCGGGAGAATTATCGCGAAGTCGTCTGGTCGCAACCCGTTACGGCGATGCTGATGGTCGGCGCGGCGACGCATGAGGCTCTGGCTAAAATGTGGATAAAGACAATCGGCGACCTGGCCAATTACAATGTCGATCGGCTCGAGTCGAGGCTGGGTCGGGCGGGACGGTTGCTTTGGCAGTACGCCAACGGTCTGGACGACAGTCCGGTGGGCATGTCCGGCGAGGCGGAACCGCCGAAGTCGATCGGCAACGGATGCACTTTCCGCCGCGATCTGATTTCCCGGGCGGACATTCGCACCGCTCTGGTCGCGCTCTCCGAAAAAGTCGCCCGGCGCATGCGAAGGGCGAGAATGAAATGCCACACGGTACAAATCACCATCAAAGACACGAATCTGAAGTCGATCACCCGTCAGCAGACCTCGCCCGTACCGATTTGGCTGGCGAGCGACCTGCTCAAGGAAGCGCTGGAGCTGCTGGATACGCACTGGGTCGAGGGTCGACCGATTCGCATGCTGACGATTACGGCGCAGAAGCTGATTCCGTACGATGTGCCGGCGGGTCAGGCGTTTCTCTTTGAAGAAGACCGGGCGGCGCGGGAAAAGGCCGAGCGTCTGGAAAGCGCTATTCACACGATCCGCGACCGCTTCGGAACGGCGAGCATCACGCCGGCCAGCCTGATTCACGAGGATCTGGGACTTAGCCGCAGAGCCGCGTCGGAAGACGATGAAGACATCGACATAGCGGAAGAAGAATTATAGGCGCGCCGGTTATCGGCGCGGAGCGGATCGCCTATGAGCAACGCATCAGTTGTGATTGGCGAAGAACTTCGGGAAAAGCCGTAGCAACAATTCCTGCATGATCCGGTACATAATTATTGTCAGCGGGAACGCGGGCAGATAGATCCTGTGGATATGAGTGAAGAGGTTGCTCATATTGAGCAGATCCGGGAAGAGCGTAAAGGCCAGAACAATAGCGGCGGCGCAGGCACACCATAACAGAAGACGCTCGAGATTGATCGGACGACTGACGCGCCAGAGCACGATCAGACCGACGAAGGCAAACTGTAAAACACAGACGGTGGATATCTCCCGCGGAGTAAATTCCAGCGCGCGGGAAACAATTTGCGTAAGGATAATCATGATTACGGCGGTGACGCCGGCCGGCAAGGCGCGGCGGAGCACCTTGGGCAGAAATTTCCCTTTGACCCGGTCGCGATTGCTCTTTAGCGCGAGAATAAAGGCCGGGATACCGATAGTGAATGAACTGATAACGGTCATCTGCACTGGATAAATCGGATAGCGCCAAGGCAAAAAGATAAACAGAACCGAGAGAATAGAAGAATAGATCGTCTTGACGAGGAAGAGAGTCGCGACGCGCTCGATATTATTGATAATGCGGCGGCCTTCGTAAACGGCGGGGATCATCGCGCTCATATTGTTGTCGATCAGAACCAGGTCGGCCGAGTTGCGCGTCGCGGCGGCACCGGAAGCCATGGCGACCGAGAAGTCCGCTTCTTTGAGCGCCAATACGTCGTTGACGCCGTCCCCGGTCATGGCCACGGTATGACCGTTACGCTGCAAAGCCCGCAGGAGACTGCGCTTCTGGGTCGGCGAAACCCGTCCGAAGACGGTGTTTTCGGCAACGATCTCATCGTAAGTACGGCGGATCGCGGCGGCTTCGTCTTCGGCGGTTGCGGTCGATACTTCAGCAGTAGTAGGGTCCCCGAGCCCTGGATCTGCGGCTTCGTCAACGGCGGCCAAAACGGCAGTTTCGGCATTGTCTTCGGCGGAGGAGGCGGCGGAAAGGGTGGATTTGGCGGTGGGTGCGGCATCAGGAGTAGGGAAGATCTCCAGGAAAGAAAAGTCGAACATGGCGCTGGGCACAAAATTGGGATCCTTCTCGGTTGGCGGCGCGGCGATCAGGTGCGTGCCGCTGCCGCCCAAAGCGGAGCCCGGTTCTTCGCCCGCCGGCTCCTCGGGTACGGTCGACATGTCGATATAGGACAGTTCGGTATCGGCGGCGGTGAGTCCAGCGCGGCGCGCCACGGCGGCCACCGTGACAGGATTGTCACCGCTGATTACTTTGAGTTCGACCTGCTGTTTCCGGAAATAGGCGAAAGTCTCCGGGGCATCACTGCGGATCTGATCGCCGATCGCGATCAGCGCTATAGCCTGCGGGTCATCAGGAAGTTGCGACGGATCATCGATCGGTTCGGGGAGATAGGCGAGGGTGAGAATTCTCATGCCTTCGGCAGCCAAACGATTTATTTCGGGCAAAAGTAATTGCAAAGCATTCCGGCTCAGCATCAGCTCCGCGGCACCCAGCAGTAGGGAGCTGCCGTCGGCAAAGACGACCGCCTGCCACTTGCGGGCCGAGGAGAAAGGAATCTGTTTGACGACGACGCGATCGGCTCGCTCCGGTCCCGGAGCAAAGGCGGCAAAGGCCACGTTCAGCGCCTCCTGTGTGGCATTGCCTTCGGGCTGGCCGGCAACGAGAGCGCCGATTAGTTCAGGTAAAGTACGCTGCTCCGCCGCTGGGTTTACGGCACTTGTTCCATCGCCTGATTTGATGCTTATCTCAGAACTCGCTACGATGTCTGCTTCGGTATTTACTACGGCGTTCGCAACGGTGCCTGTTTCGGCACCGATCCCTGATTCCTTCATCCGCTCAATCTCCTCGCGGCTGATCAGGCTTCCGATATCATTGCCGTGTACCGGATAAATACCGAGCACATCCATAGCTCCGGTGGTAATAGTTCCGGTTTTGTCCAGGCAGAGTACGTCGACGCGGGCGAGAGTTTCGATGCTCGGTAGTGTCTGAACGAGGGCGCGGTGCCGCGCCATATTGATTACACCCACGGCGAAGGAAATTGAAGTAAGCAGGACCAGTCCTTCTGGAATCATGCCGACCAGGGCGCCGACCGTGCTGACGATAACATCGCTGATACTGAGATAATTGCGGGCGTAGAGGCGGCTTCCCAAAAGGAGGATGCCGATCGGCACGATGGTCAAGCTGATTATCTTAATCAACTTATCGAGGGCATTGAATATTTGCGAAGGGTTCTTCTTGATTCGCTTAGCTTCGGCGACAATGCGGGCGGAAACCGTTCCGTCACCGACGCGTGTGAGGATGGCGAGACCGCGACCGGCAATGGCAAACGTTCCGGAGAGTAACGGCTGGCCGAAGCCCTTACGTACCGAGTCGGATTCTCCGGTCAGGAGCGACTCGTCCATCTCGAGACCCTTGCCGCCGAGGAAGATCCCGTCGGCGCTGATCTGATCGCCGGAGCGGATAAAGACCAAATCGCCCTCCACCTGTTCGTAAATCGGAATCTCAACAATCTGTCCGTTGCGAATGACGGAGCAGGTCGGCTGAGTCAATATGCTGAGCCGAGCGACCATATTACGGGCGCGAATCTCCTGGATAATACCGATAGCGGTATTTATGATCGCAACAAAAATAAAGGCTAAATTAACAAAATAGCGGGGTTCATTCAACGAAACGATAAAAACCGCCGCTGCCAGCAGTGCGTTAACAAGGTTAAAGACAGTGAATAAATTTTCACTGATGATTTGCCGGTTGGTGCGCAGATTGCTGTCGGTCTGAGTATTGACCTTGCCTTCCGCCGTCAGACGTTCGACGGTAGCGGTCGAGAGCCCGAATCCGCTCGGTTCCCGATCTGTGGACAGATGACCGCACAATTCCTCGGCAACCGCCCGACAAGCCTCGGGCTCACTGGGCAGATTAACCTCTGCCAGCATCTCGCTGAAAATTTCTGAGCTTTCTTTTGTTTCTACAGCGACATAGCCGCCGGAAAGATTCGGGTTATTGGCCGCCGCTTCCATATTTTCCGTCATAAATCACCGTCACTCGGAACAAACAGCTTCATAAAGAACCTCTCTATACGAAGGAGAGTAGGTATTGTTTGAGGAATACCAATCCCTCGCTCAGGGCATAGACATTGTCTTCCGGACCTTCAAACTCAACAGTCACATAGCCATCGTAGCCGTGGTGCGCCAGGATATTAAGGCATTGCTTCACGGGTACGACGCCGTTGCCGAGATAAGTACCGATCAGCCAGTTCCTTTCAGAGGTGCTTAAGTATTCTCCCGGCGGCTTGTCAGCATAGGGCTTATAGATAAAATCCTTGCAGTGCACATGCGTGGTAACGGGAGCGACCATCGCGACCGAAGCTGCCGGTTCCTGATCCATACAAAGGAAGTTGCCGATATCGCACAAAATTCCGAAGTTGGGGTGGGCGACTGCGTGAACCAGCTGCGTCATACGCGGACCGCTCTGGAAGAGATAGCCGTGATTTTCCACGGAGGTTCGGATACCTAACTTATCGGCGGCGGCTGTCACCTCGCGACAGGCATCGGCAACAATAGGCAGCGCATGCTCAAAGGTGTACTCATAAGGGGCTTTTCCGGCATAAGGATCCTTTCGGGCTTCGGGCGGATAGCCGGCGCTCGCGTCGTGGCGTATCGAGGGAGATTCGAGAATCGCTGCGTATTCCAACAGGTCGATAACGCGGCGCACTTCCGCACGAGTGTCACCGCCGGAGCCGTTCAAAAAGTCGGCGCCGAAGCAGATATTGCAAACCGGCATATTGTACTCTTTGCAGGTGGCGGCGAGCTTGCGGGCATAGGATTTCTTATCGTAGCCATCCGGCGGGATGATATCCGAAAACTCGATTGCGTCAAAGCCCATCTCCGCGGCCCGGACAATGCAGTCCTCCTGCGTCATTTGACGGGAATTCAGTAGCCGTTGAAAGCTGTAGGTCGTTACCGCTGTTTTCATGGGGAGTTACTCCTTGTCCATAATCTCTCTGAGAAAGTTTACGGCCATGCCGATGTCGGCCGCCGGATCGTCGCCGACCTCACGCTCGATGGTCAGGAATCCGTCATATCCGATCTCACGCAGGGCGGCAATCCAAGCGGGGAAGTCGACGCCGCCCTGTCCGAGCGGAACCTCGAGCCAGGGTTCGCCGTCCTTTTCGGGATCGAGCTTGATACCATCCTTGGCGTGCGTATGAACGATATAATCCCGTAGCGTGTAAACGGCCGCGATCGGATCGTCACCTATCACCATAACGAGGTTGGCCGGATCCAAATTGACTGCCACGCCTCTGGAGTTGAGTCCGTCGAGGAACCGACGGAGCACGGGTGCCGTCTCACCGCCGGTCTCGAGGGCGAAGTGGGCGTTCATGCTGTCGGCGTAGCGTGCCAGCTCGACACAGGCGGCCTGCTGGATCTTATAACGCTCCTCATTGGGATCCGAGGGAATCGCACCGACATGCGTCGTGACAATATTGGTTTCGAGCTGCAAAGCCACATCAATTACGCGCTTGGATCTTTCGATCAGGCTCGGATTTAGTTTCGGATTGGCAAAACCCTTGCCGAAGTCGCCAACCAGCGCCGAGAAACAGAGGCCTTTGTCTTTAACCGCCTTGAGAACCTCACGGCAACGCGCCGGCGTCATACATTCCACCTCCATAGGTCCGTAGGTGACATACATTTGCAACCCTTGCACACCGAGGGCGGCAGCCTTCTTCAAGGCCACGGGAAACTCCTCCCTGAACGAGTCGATAATCACACCGATATCATACTTTTTCATAAAACTACGTCCTTTCGAAATTATAGTTGCCAATACATTTTGTGCACGTTGCGGTTGCCGAGACTGTCTTCTCATCGAGCCCGTCGTTCCGAAACCTACTCTCTTATTATAACGAAAAGTCGTGATCATGGATAGACAAATGATTGTCAAGTCCGTAGCGCATTGCTATAATTAGATAAAAGTGCGGCTGCTCGCTATGGGCCATAACCGGCTTAATTAAAGGAACTAGAGGAAACTAAAAACATGAATAAAAGCATGCAACGTAAGAGCGACAACCGTCGGAACTCGCGCTACTCGACATGGGAATTCTGTGCTACCACACTGTTAATTCTCCTGATGATTTGCAGTCTTTCGTACCTGCCGCCCACGCCGGTCGGTGCCGCCTACATCGCCGATCCGAAGATTACCGGGCAGCCGGAATCCGGAACTTACGAAATTAATACGGCAAGCGTTTACTTATGGGTCTCTGTTGAGGAGCCCACGGAGCCTGGTGTCACTCTTGCTTTCCAGTGGTACAGTGCCACGAAAAACGACATGACCTTGATGAGGGCGATATATTCAGATGATGATCCCACGTATGGATTACAGCAGCATTTTATCGTGCCGCAAGAACTGGGGACCACTTATTACTGGGTCATGGTGCAAAAGATGCAGGACGGTGAGCCGGTCGCAGGCCATGTATACAGCGATCCGGCGGCAAAAGTGACCTTCGTGCCGGCCAAAATCAGAGACGTTAACATTGTCGGTATTGCCGCTCCGGTTAAGGGAGCCAAACCGCAAACCACGGCTCGTCATGAAGGCACCGATCCGATGCATCCGGAGGCACGCTATGATATTGTTAAAGTGGTCTGGGAACCGAATCATTCCACTTTCCAGCCGGCTACGGCATATACGGTAAAGATCAGTTTGAAAGCCAAGTCCGAGAACGAGTTCGATCGTAATGCGCTGGTGAATCCGAAGATTCTAGGGAAGAAGGCAAAAATCGAAAGCCTTGATAAAAATAACTGCGTGATTTCCTACACTTTCCCGAAAACCGCCGCGCCGACGCCGACGCCGACGCGAAAGCCCACGCCGACACTCACACCGAAACCGACACCGAAACCGACGCCGAAGCCGACACCGAAACCGACACCGAAGCCGACGCCGAAGCCGACGCCGAAACCGACGCCGAAGCCGACGCCCACGCCGACGCTGACACCGAAACCCACACCTGCTTTGACCCCGGCAACAACGACTGTTGAACCGGTGACAACGACCGTTGAACCGATGGAAAGTACGACGGATGTCGAGGGTAGCGGAACAGATATTTCCGATCCGAGTGAAACAACCCCGGACGGTAGCGTATCGGATCCGACCATCACGATTGATCCCGGCGAAATTGATCCGACCGTTACGGTTGATCCCGGCGAAATCGATCCGACCGTTACGGTTGATCCCGGCGAAATTGATCCGAGCGGTACGGATGCCGATCCGGTAGACGGCACGGAACAGGAGTCTGACGGAGATGCCCCGACCTGGGGAGGGCATAATGCCATTTGGCTTTATCTCGGTTTGGGCTTATTAATCGGATTACCGATTATAGTACTCCCGATAATATGGCTGGTCACCCGCAAGAAACGGTAGTCGCCTCCGTGGTTGAGGCGCAGCGCTCCTTTTATCGGAGCGGCGTAACGCGGGATCCGGAGTTTCGCCGCCGGGCCCTGCTCAAGTTGCGTAATGCCATCCGAGCCAACGGTGCAGCCATTGAAGAGGCTCTGCTGACCGACCTTAACAAAAGTCCCTTTGAGGCCTATATGACCGAGACCGGGATCGTGTTGAGCGAGCTTAGCCTACACCTGAAAAACATCAGGAAGTGGTCGCGGCCGCGGCGTGTGCCGAGCCCGCTTGCTCTGCAACCGGCGCGTAGCTACGTCATGCCCGAGCCTTACGGTGTGGTGCTGATCATGGCGCCCTGGAACTATCCCGTGCAACTCTGTCTCAATCCGCTGATCGGCGCGCTCGCCGCCGGCAACTGTGTGGTGCTCAAGCCCTCCGCCTATGCCCCGGCAACCTCGCGATTGATAGCAGAACTTCTCGGGAAAATATTTCCGCGCGAATATGTCGCGGTTGTCGAAGGCGGACGTGATGCCAACTCGGCCCTGCTTGAGCAGAAATTTGATTATATTTTCTTTACCGGCAGCGTCCAGGTCGGGCGGGTCGTGATGCGGGCGGCGGCGGAACAGTTGACACCGTTAACTTTGGAGTTGGGCGGTAAGAGCCCGACCATAATCGATGCGACGGCGGATATCCCCATGGCGGCGCGCCGCATTGCTTTCGGCAAACTGCTCAATGCCGGTCAGACCTGCGTTGCTCCCGACTATGTCCTGATCAGTCGCGCCAAAAAAGCCGAATTTGTTGAGGCTTTCCGGGCAGCGCTGGTCGATTTCTTCCCGGACGGCGACCGAGACGATTATCCGCGCATCATCAGTCAACGCCACTATGAACGTCTACTCAGCCTGCTGGAAAATCAGGAGCTGTTGCTCGGCGGTCTCGCCGATCCGGAGCACCTCATGATCGAGCCGACCCTGCTTAATGAGCCGGCGCTGGACAGCCCCGTAATGCAGGAGGAAATCTTCGGTCCCATCCTGCCCATAATCAGTTTTGACGAGCTCGACGAGGCGATCGACCTGGTCAACTCCCGCCCCCGTCCTTTGGCACTCTACCTCTTTACTTCCGACCGGTCAGCGGAGACAAAAGTCCTGCGAAGCTGTTCTTTCGGCGGCGGCTGCGTCAACGACACGATCATGCACCTGGCCAATCCGTACCTGCCTTTCGGCGGCATCGGAGATTCGGGGCTGGGTGCCTATCACGGCAAACGCAGCTTCGACACCTTCAGTCACGAACGGAGCGTGCTCCGTCAGAGCCGGCGTATCGACTTGCCGGTACGCTACCGTCCCTACAAGGAAAAGTGGCTGCGGGTACTCAAGCGTCTGATGCGCTGAACATAATTTTGCATACCATAAAAGGGGAGGCATATGGAACAAACGGAAAAAATCAACGTAGAGCATTTTACGGAATTGTTGGCAAAATTTATCGCCCTCTTGGTGATACGTTTGCCTGATGATGTAATGGCAAAGCTGGCAGAACTGAGCCAAAGGGAGACCTCACCGTTAGGGCGGGTTTTGTATGAGGCGATAAAAGATGATCTGAGTTTGGCGGCTCAACTGAAGCGGCCATTGTGTCAAGATACCGGCATCCTGCAATTTACGGTACGTGTGGGCAGCAACTTTCCCTGGCGAAATAAAGTCAGTGAAGTCCTGCGGCAGGCCGTATTGCGGGCGACCCGGGAAGTTCCCCTGCGTCCCAACGCAGTAGAAATTTTCACACATGTGAACAGCGGTAATAATACCGGAACCCGCATTCCGTGGATCGACTGGGCAGTGATTCCCGATCGCGATGATATCTACATATATGGTTATGTGGCGGGAGGAGGTTGCTCTTTGCCGGGTACGGCCAAAGTCTTTATGCCCTTGGAAGGATTGGAAGGCGTGGTGCGTTATATCTTTGATCAGATCACATCATACGGCATCAATGCCTGTCCGCCCCTTTTGGTCGGAGTCGGTTTAGCCGGCTCAATGGATGTCGCGGCTAAGCTATCAAAAACCGCCCTATTACGACCCATAGGTACAAGTAATCCCGACGCTGCTACCGCGGATCTGGAACAGCGTCTGACCGATGGACTCAATGCGCTGGGTATAGGACCCGGGGGACTGGGGGGCGAGGCCAGCGTCCTGGGTGTGCATGTTGAACAGGCGGCACGTCATCCGGCGACTTTAGCGGCTGCTATTTCGACTGGGTGCTGGGCCTTGCGGCGAGCCCTGATACGTTTAGATGCCGATTTAAATTATGAGGTTTTGTCCCATAAAGGAGCGGTGTTATGAGTAAAATTATCTTGAGTACGGACATTGAAGATGCCGATATTGTTAATCTGCGAATTGGTGATATTGTTTATTTGAGCGGTACGTTGGTTACCGCACGTGATGCCGTTCACGAACGATTGTTGCGAGAAGGTCGTGATTTACCGTTCAGTTTGGCCGGAAAAGCTATTTTGCATGCGGGACCGATTATGCGCAATCTGCCGGACGGAACATTTGAAACTGTTTCCATCGGGCCGACAACCAGTATGCGGATGGAAGCGTTGGAAGCGGAATTTATCGCCGAAACCGGAGTCAAGCTGGTGATAGGCAAAGGGGGTATGGGCGCGAAGACAGCCGCGGCTTGTAGGAAATATCGAGCCCTTCACTGTGTTTTTCCCGGGGGCTGCGCTGTACTGGCGGCGACACATGTAGAGAAGGTCGAAAGTGTGGACTGGCTTGATTTGGGAATGCCGGAGGCACTGTGGCGATTACAGGTTCGGGAATTCGGCCCCCTGATTGTTTCGATTGATTGTGCCGGGCAAAATCTCTTTGAAGATAAGAAGATTGCTTATAATGCCAGAAAAGCGGAAATTATTAAAACAGTGTTAACAGCTTCAACTAATAAGTCAATTTAGTGTTAATGTAGTCTGTTGGCGTTACTTCTATTACGGTGACGGCTTCTCTATTATGGTAGCTAGTGTAGTAGCCGAAATTCAAATGCTACGTGATAAATTTGACGGAGGAAAGATCTGTATGTCGGGAGAAAAATCAAAAAGACCCTGGGTATTGATCAATTCGGAGAATGTGCGGCCGCTTGTATGCGACGAAACATATTCATCTAAACAATTAACGGGGGATGAAATAGCCGGAATGCCGGTAATTAATATCAATGAGGGGACATTGAAGGCCGGATGCCGCACCGGAGGTGATGCGCACGAGGATACAGAGCTTTACTATGTCCTGGATTGTGCGCCCGGCAGTTCTATTCATTTGGATGAAGATGAAATTCCCTGTAAACCCGGAGATATATTCGTAATACCCCCTCAGGTTTTTCATTGGATTGATAACACTAAATCCGATCGTCCTTTTGTAATTTTAACATTCTGGGAGAGAGAAATTCAAAACGGTGTTTTCACGGTACGCAAACAGGCCTGGGGAACAAGCATTGGTAATATCGATCCGGAATATACAAAGAAACGTATGGGAAAAGATTCCGATTAAGGGACATAACAACGGGGTAGAGGATAGTTCGGAAGACGCGGAGGTAATTCTATGTCGGAAAACGACGCAAGAGCACAGATTGAGGCTCTAATCAGCAAAGCCAGAAAAGCACAAAAAATAATTGAGGAATATTCTCAGGAACAGGTAGACGCTTTAGTCAGAGCAGTTGCCAAAGTTATTTTTGATAACGCGGCTTCTTTGGCGCGGATGGCTGTCGACGAGACAGGGATGGGTGTGTACGAAGACAAAGTCAAGAAAAACCGCGGCAAAGCAAGACTGATATGGAACGACATGAAGAACGGGAAAAGTGTCGGCATAATCAGAGAACTGCCGGAATTGGGGTTAGTTGAAGTGGCAAAACCTATGGGTGTGGTGGGCGCCGTTACCCCGTCAACTAATCCAATCGTCACGCCTATGTGTAACGCGATGTTTGCTCTCAAAGGTCGCAACGCTTTGATTATTTCTCCGCATCCCGGTGCCAAGCGCTGCAGCTGTGCCGCCTTTACTCTTATGCGTAAGGCCATTGAGGATCTCGGGGCTCCCGGGGATTTGCTTCAGATTGTTGAGGAACCTTCAGTCGAGCTGTCCGGTTGGATCATGAAATTGTGCGATGTCTGTATCTCTACGGGAGGAGCGGGGATGGTACGTGCGGCCTACTCCAGCGGCAAGCCGGCTTTCGGAGTCGGTGCCGGCAATGTGCAATGCCTGATAGACCTTGACGTAGATGTAA
>JAAZIX010000047.1 GCA_012800655.1 Clostridiaceae bacterium
CCGCCCGGAGCTGAACCGGTCGACGGCGCAATCCAGATCGCGCTGAAACATCGTTCAGTATAGCTATTAGCAGCTCAGTTTTGTCTCTTCCAAGGACAAAGTATGCACATGCGCCTTTGGGAGCGGCTGCATTTACATCAGCGGCCGGAATAACAGGAATAGTAAGTTTTGCATATGGTAAAAACAGCTCCGCACTATGAGCCACCTGACCGCCACGGCCTTTTCTCATGTAAGCAAAACCCAATCCCGTTCCTAACATCATGCCGGCTGTCTGTGTAGCTCCTTTAGCAGCACCGTCAATCAGATTTCTATCGAACGTAAAAATAGCATGCTTTCGGTACGCCAATCACATGTCGTTTAATAGATGTTATGGTCAGCAACATCAAGTCAGATGCTCTCGCGGTACTCCCGCGGCGCAACACCTACAATGCGCTTAAAAGTATTGCTAAAGTAATAGCTGTCCCGGAAACCCGTGCGCTCGGCAATCTCATAAATCTTCAGAGCGGTCTCGCGGAGCAGTTGCTTTGCATGATTAATCCTCACCCGATTCAGGTAGTCGATAACGCCATAGCCCATCTCACGGCGAAAAACCTGTCCGATATAGTTTTTGCTGAGTCTCAAGTGTGTCGACAACTCCTCCAAACCGACATCTCCGGCATACTCCCGATTGATATATTCCTTACACTCGCGCACGATCCGCTGCGCATTTCGTTCGGTAGCAGAGCTGACATCCCGAAGGATCGTATTCAATATCGATGTGGCTACTGTGTGCAAATCCTGTAGCGTGTGTTGTGAAGCCACCAGACTGACGGGATTCAGACTCAGCATCTTTTCTATCTCCTCTCGTGAAACGCCGGAAAACCGGTATTTCCCCAGCGCCATGGTAATAATCAGGGAGATCGTCGCCACTGCCTCGTCCAGAGTAATGTCCTGTCTTGTGAAAATTTGCTCTTTCAGCTCGATCAGTTTCTCCACGGCGACAACGGAGCCGTCCAGTGCCGCGTCGGAAATGGTTGCGGTGAGATTAAGTTCCCGTATCGTATTGTTCACACCACCGGGCTGCAAATCCTCAATGTAAGTTAAATTGATTTCATGAGTGGAAAGATGGTCGGTGCAGCTTTCCCGTCCCGTTCTCCCGCTGTTCAGAGCCAAAAGAGCCTCATTGTAGGATCGGCGAAAATCCGACCATTCCGATTCGGAACCGCCCACTCCGACTGAGAAATTCAGCAGAAATTCCGCTCCGATAGATTCGAGCTGTTTCCCGACTTCCGCCAAAAAATCTTCTATATCTCGGACATACGCATCCATAGCGACCAAACCCAGAATGTCCGCACCGACAGAGAATGAATACTGCCGCCAAATACTCGGCAATCTTTCTCTGACTATTTCCCATGTCGTAAAAACCCTCAACCGCTCAGTCTCCAGCGTTTGTATCCCGGGCACGTGAATCGGATCCGCCCGCATCAGAATCACTCGATATTTCGGGGCGGGAGATACGGACCCCGGGTCGATCTCGAGGAAAGTCGCCAATGCCGCCGCCCGCTCGGGCTCAAGACGATTGTTAATCAAGTCGGTATAGAACTGTTCCCGAATGACCGGCCTGATTTCGGCCAGTTGTTGTTTTGTCCGTTCCACCTCGGCAGAAATCGCTTTGCGTCGTCTTATCCTCTCAATCAAAGAATCCAGCATAGTTCTCGTCTGTATATTGGTCATCGGCTTAAGAAGATATTCGCTCACTCCGAATTTCATCGCCCGCTGCGCATACTCAAATTCGTCATGCCCGCTAAGAATCACGACCGTCACTTCCGCTCTCATGTCCTCCATGACCGCCAGCATTTCCAGCCCATCCATGCCCGGCATCCTGATGTCGAGAATCAGACCGTCTATCTCCTGCTCCGCTAATATCTCCAACGCAGCGGCAGCGGAGTCGGCCTGAAACAGTTCGATCTCATCTATTTGCGCGGCAACTCCGGCAACTCCGGCTCGAACCATCCACTCATCGTCACAAACTAAAATTTTATAGATCCTTTTATTCGACCCCATTGTTTGTCCTCGGAATACTTATTCGCGCAATGGTATATCCGTCGCTTTTGTCTAAACGCACCCCCGCATCCGGGTCGGCGGGGAAATAGTAACGTATGCGCTCATGCACATTGCTCAATCCGATACCGATCGCGGTTAACGACGAGCCCCGAGTAGCGGAGTCAGGCTCGGCAGACGGCGGGCGGCGATGGCGATCAGTACTCGATAGCAACGATAAATACCGATTTACTTCCGCCATCTTTTCGTCGGTCAAGCTGTTGCCATTATCGTAAACGTCAAAGCACAGATGAGTATCCGTGATCCTGCCCAGGATTTTGATCAGTCCTTTTCCGTTGCCTAAGTTGCGGATTCCATGCTCAAAGGCGTTCTCAACGATCGGCTGGAGCACTATTTTTACCGTATTCTCCGGTAGCATCTCCGAAGGAATATCTATTATATAATCGAAATTATTCTTAAAGCGGAACTTTTGGATTTCCATGTAGTGCTGAACGGCCCGGACTTCTTCCCGGACGCTGATAAACTCATTTTTCTTACTGATGCTGATCCGCAACAAGTCAGACAGTGACATAATCATTTGGATCGCTGCACTTGTATGCTCATTTTCAATCAGCCAGATGATTGAATTGAATGTGTTATAGATGAAATGGGGATTTATCTGTGCAATCAGGGCACTGTAAGTAAGATCCTTGTTCCGCTCCCATGCGAGTTCGGTCTCCTTCTGCGATTCGCGCAACAGGTCGGTCATTTCAATGAACTTGTGCCAGAGAATACCTATCTCATCGTGATATTGCGGTGTATTTAACTGTACCTGTAAGCGCTTTTCGCCCACTTCGCTCATTGCTGTGGTTAAATATGCCAGCGGTCGAGTCACAACCTTCGCCAATAATGTGGAAACAAATATCACTACAACCAAAAAAGCCACCAACATCCCGACCAGGAAAACTATTAAATTCAAATTGTCGGCATACATAGCGTGATACGGTGCCGTTGCCAGAAAAATCCAGTCCGAAACAGGCGGATTGGTGTAGCGCACCACTGCTTTGCGCTGTTCAAAAATATTCAAATCAAAAAAGTCAACCTCTTCCGGCAACGGTCGCCCGAAAACGGATACCACATCTTTGCCGATCATCTCTTTATGCCAGGAGGAGATTATCTTTCCGTTATCGATGATAATAAAATCATCCGTTTGTTGTGTCCCCGAACACAGATTCCGTTCGGCCGTCGCAGTTAATTCGGCTTCATTTAAATATGCGACAATATAGCCCGCCGCGCATCGATTCGCCGGATCGTATATCTTACGGGCATAAGGAAGCAGTGTCCTATAGCCTATACTGATCGGCACGCTCCAAACATACCATTTATCTTTTAATGCTGCTTCAAACTGTGGAAAAGCTTCTCCTGCTCCCGGAGTATTTGCATATCGGATATATTTGAAAAATGTCTGCCGCTCGGGTCAAAAATTGAAATGGAGAAAGTCAATTGCCGCACTCGCGTATGCGAAATATTTTTTTTAATTGCGTAATCCCGACCGAGGTACTCGCTTTTCCGATCTCCGCTCAAGGCCGCGATTATATCTCTGTTGTTGGCCAAGCTTATCGTTTCCAGGCGAATCTGATCAATTGTTGTCTGCAGATCACGAGCCGTGTCGGCCAAACCGTTGTGCGTAATCAGACGGAACTTGTCCGCAGTCAGATTGATAGCATGCGAAATCGATAGGCCGCCGATAACCGATATGGGTATCAGAGAAACCAGTAGCATTCCGAGCAGAATCTTCCGGAATAAGGGGAGATTATTATATGCTGTTCTGATTTTTCGTATCATTTACGTAAATCGACAGGCTACAGCCCCGAACGTTAAAATGTCCGGGGTTGTAGCTACCGATAATGATATTTTACTACGTGTGCGGTGATCCGGTCTCATCCGTACCGAACAGCACACATTTTTAGGCGACGGCCTTACTTACGCAGATCGATGATTGCTTTCCAGTCGATTTTGGATTCCAGATTTTCCCGGTCGACAATCAAATATTTATAATATGTCTCCGCCGCAACTTGTTTGCCGTCCAGATGGTCTTTCGCCACCTTAAGAATCTCCGCCTGATCGGCCGGATTCCCCAGCATATAGGCCTTAAGAATCGGGTCATCGGCTTCCAGACGCTTCAGCGCCTCTTCGCCCCATGCCACACAGGTTACGACTGTCTTCGCCTTTGCCGCCTCAATCGCCGCAGCTGCACCGGCGCCGGACTCATAATTGATCGCAAAAACAAGATCGATTTCATTGTTGTTTGAGGTCAAAATGTTCTCCATTGCCGCCATTCCGCCGGTTCGGCTTGCGGCGCCGTCCTGGCGGGCCACAATTTCCACCCCCGGCAATGTCTCGATAATCTCGGCAAAGCCGTCAGCTCGAAGCCCACAAACTATAGGTGATGCCGGGAAATCTAAAATCGCTACTTTTGCCTTGCCGTCCAAATTCTTGGTGATATATTCTTTTGTCCACTCACCAAGGGCATTACCGTCCGCTCTAAAGTCATTGTACATACCGGAGGTAATCCCGGTCTTATCCTCCATTACGCCATCGTACGTAAAGACCGGAATGCCGGCGGCAACGGCCGACTGAACCGCCGCCACACAAGCAGCCGGGTCACAGGGAGAGAAAACAATCGCATCAACTTTCATCTGGATAAAATCCTCAAATTGCTGCAACTGGACGTTGACATTGGTGTTTGCATCCTGAATCACCAGATCCACGCCCAACTCCTCCGCCTTGACCTTCATCATGTTCTCGATGTCAATGTAGAATTCATCGGAACGATAGAACAGCGAAACTCCGATAACGGGCTTCTTTTTGCCGTCGCCGGGTTCCGTACCCTTGTCTCCCGACCCAGTCGGCTGTTTCGCACAGCCTGCAAACAGAGCCAGACTTAAAATAATAGCCAGTAGAATAATTATTCTCTTTTTCATATTTTCCTCCCGTTTATTTCCAGCGCGGCAACATTCCGCGCAGTTTTACCGCTCCTTGCCTATTTTTGCAATCGCTTCCGGACTCCAGGGGCCGTCGATCCGCTCCCAGGGATCGTTGAGACCCAGGCCGCGGAGATCAGCGACCTCGTCGCGTCGCTCCGCCGCATACATCCGCCAGATAATCCGATGACCCTGCAGAGTAGTCGCTCCGGATGTCAGCGGTTCCCGATCATGTATAACGCAGTCGGCAAAGTGATCCAGCTCATAAAAAGGCAGATGGCTGGTAGGCTCACACTCAAAAATTAGTTCTTCAATATCCGATTTTTCAAAGTAACGACTAAGGTCTCGTGTCTTGTGCAGAATCATTTTTCCTTCATTCAGGCAGCACTCGACCATTCCCTTTTCAAAGAAAGCGTGGATTGCATAGCTGTGCCGGGTTCCGACCGTACCCCAAGTTCCGAAGTGATACGCCAAACGGTTGCCTTCGAACTCGAAAATAGCGTTACTTGTTCCTTCCCACTCCATCCACGGAGTACACAATTTAGTTCCCATGTGGGCTCCTTTGACGGGATCGCCCAGGAACCACAATAGCAGGTCAACATAATGGCAACCATGACTGAAAAACTGCCCGCCGCCGATATGCTTGACTGATGCCCACTCCGGATCCAGATAGGTATACTGTTCGGTCCAAATTGACATTTGGAACAATTCTCCGTAGGTTCCCTCGTCAATAATTTCTTTGAGTTTTACGATCTGCGGGTGATAGCGCATGATATAGGCCACCATAAACTTGACCTGTTCTTCCTCCGCCACCTGAATCAGTTCCAGACACTCTTCCTCCGTAATCGCCATCGGCTTTTCCATCAGAACGTGAACACCCTGCTTCATAAAGTCAATGCCGATCGGATGGTGCAGATCGTGGGGCAATGCCAACAGAACCGCATCGATCTTACCGTACAGATCACGATAATCCGTGGTAACAAAAGCTGTTCCGCCCAGAGCCGCCGCCATATTTTCAGCACGTTCGATAATCAGGTCGCAGCACGCAACCACCTCCATCTTATCCTTCAGCGCGGCAAAAGCCGAGCTATGGATTTCCGAGATAAAACCGCAACCAACTACTCCTAACTTAACCGTCATAAGCTACCTCCGTCATAAGCTGTCTTCGTCGCAAGTGACTTCCATCACAAGCTGATACTGTCATAATTGACTTTCGTGTTTTTCCTGCGTTCTTGCCGACGCAAGCGCCAAATGCATTATTTCGTCCTGTGTCGCTTCATTTGCATTGAGAATTCCGGTAATGCGCCCCTCACACATGACGGCGATCCGATCGCACATCCCCAGAAGTTCCGGCATTTCCGAGGAAATCATAATAATTCCCTTGCCTTCCTGAGCGAGCGTCGTCAGAATGTTGTAAATTTCCTGTTTAGATCCGACATCTATACCGCGGGTTGGTTCGTCCACAATGAGCACATCCGGAGCGGCATTGAGCCATTTGCCGATGACTACCTTCTGCTGATTGCCGCCGGATAAATAGATCGCCTCCCGTTCAATAGTCGGGGTAACGATATTCAGTTTTTTGACGTAGTAGTCCGCCAATTCGCGCTCTTTCTGCTCGGACAACAAGCCGTTGCGCATAATACTGCTGAGCCTTGCCAGGGAAATATTCATTTTAACGCTCAGCCCCAGGACGAGACCTTCTTTCTTACGGTCTTCCGAAACCAGGCCCAGTCCGCCTTTTATAGCCTCGATGACGTTGCGGATTGTATACGGCTTGTTCTTCAGCATAATGTCCCCGCGGGCTCCGGGATCAATGCCCATGATTGCACGCGCCACTTCTGTTCGTCCGGCACCGACCAGACCGGCAAAACCGAGAATTTCGCCGCGATGCAGATCAAAGTTGATATCTCGAATTGCTTTGCCGCGATTCAGATTCCGCACTGAAAGAATTACTTCCCCGTGCGGAACTTTTACTTTCGGATACTCCATGCCGAGCTCTCGGCCAACCATCATGCTGATCAAACTGCTGCGTGTCACCGCGCTCATTTCCTCGGTTGCGATCAACTCTCCGTCGCGAAGAACCGTAACCCGATCACACAGGTCGAAGATCTCCTCCAGGCGATGGGAAATATAAATGATCGTAATGCCGTCCTCTTTCAATTTCCGGATCATTGTATAAAGCGTGACCAGCTCCGCCGCGGTCAGCGAAGCCGACGGTTCATCCATGATAATTATTTTTGCCTGCGTCGATAAAACCTTGCAAATCTCCACAATTTGCTTCTGCGCCACAGTTAAGTGCCCGACGACGGCATCCGGATCTATATTGACCCCCAGCTGATTAATAATCTCCTGCGCCTCTCGCCGCATTCTGCGCCAGTCAATCAGCTTTGCCCGCGTAAGCGGTTCACGCCCCAAGAAAATATTCTCTTTTACTGTCAGGCTGTCTACGAGGCGAATTTCCTGATGCACGACGCTGATGCCGGCTCTTTGAGCGTCCAGGGGCGTTTTCGGCCTGTACGGGAGATGCGATGTCTCGGAACCGGCTGTATCATCGGCTCGGAACATCTCGCCGGAAGTTGCGGCATAGGCGCCACCCAAAATCTTTATCAAGGTGGACTTGCCGGCTCCGTTCTCCCCAACCAATCCGTGAATTTCGCCGCGGATAATATCCAATGACACATCCTTCAGCGCCCGAACACCGGGAAAGTCCTTGCTTATCGATTTTATTGAAAGAATTACTTCCCTCATCGTTTCACCTTAAGATCCCTATAATCCCTGATTCGTATAATCCCCAATCCATACGACCCACACGGCCAGCACGATTACGTACAGATGTGCAGATCATCAGCTCTTGTTTCTGCGGCGAACATTCAAAATGTCGAATGCGATAGCAAACAAAAGCACGACACCTTTAACTATTTTCTGGACATTGGAATCAACATTGTTCAATGTCATTCCATTGACCAATAGTCCTACCAGGAACGTTCCCAACATCGCGCCGAACACATATCCCCGACCTCCGACGATGCTGACACCGCCGATGATTGTTCCGATGATCGCCTCGAAATCCCAACCTTCGCCGGCCTTTACCTGTCCTGAATTAAGCCTGGCCGTGACGATAACCCCCGCCAGCGCTGCCAGAGCGCTACAAATCACGTGGGCATAGACCACGGTACGCTTATGCTTAATTCCCGACAGGTAGGCCGCCTCCGGATTTCCCCCGACGGCATAAATATGCCGGCCAAAACGAGTTTTCTGGCTGATAAAATGTGCAATCAACACGATCACCACCATGATGAAGACCGGCCAGGGTAGCCAGTACAAGTCAAAAACATGACCCCGACCTAAAAAGACGACCGATTCCGGAATGCCGGAAATCGGATAGCCCCCGCTACTCAAATACACCACGCCGATACATACATATTGCATGGCCAGAGTGGCAATCAGTGCCGGTATGCCCAGCCGCGTAATGAGCAGACCGTTAATCAAACCGATAAACATTCCCAGAAATATCGACAATATGATCGCCAATATCGGTGACATGTTGTAGAAGACCATCAGGGACGAGAAAGTGACACTGATCAGCGCAACGACCGCCCCCGTCGAAATATCCAGGCTTCCGGCCACCAGCGTAAAAAAGACTCCTACTGAAATGATGCTGACCATCGAAATCTGTCGCAGAACATTAACCAGATTATTCGTCGTTAGAAAGTTACCGGTCGTCAGCGTCAAAACCAGCCCAACAACCAGAATCGCGTAAATAATCGAATAACGATCCAGGAATCTCTTTATTCTCAGTCCGACGCCCTGCACAATCCGCCACGACGCCCGATCACTCAGCGCCGTTCTTTTCGCCCTCTGTGCATCATCCCTGTTTTGCTCGTTCCTGTTTGTATCAGTCGGCTCAGCCATCTCCGCACCTCATTGCATCCTGCTATAAAATCCATTAAGTGACACTACTATTACACAGCTTTTACACAACCTAAACAATGAGATTTTTCTCGATTAAATGGAAAAAACAGGGGAGATCAGCTCAACGTGTTATCGTTTTCTACGCGCACCGATGTCCAAAATTGTTTTGCCGGTCTTTTGTCGCCGTCCGTTTTGCCCGTTTTGCCTTTTGTTGACAAAGACGCTTCGTTTCGCCTATACTCTGTGAACATCTGAATAGCCTGCTTCGTAAGCGCACGAAACGGTATGGAGAAGTACCCAAGAGGCCGAAGGGGACGGTTTGCTAAACCGTTAGTAGGGGCAACTCTAGCGAGGGTTCGAATCCCTCCTTCTCCGCCACAATTTGTCCAAAAACCTCTAAAAAACAGGGGTTTTTGGACATTTTTTACTTGTGAAAATGCAAAAAACAGGCTGCTTATGCGAAGCTAGTTACTAATATTCTGGAGATTAATTGAATAG
>JAAZIX010000048.1 GCA_012800655.1 Clostridiaceae bacterium
AGTATGAGGGTACGGCCTATATCGACTGGACACCGTACGGGAGCAAAACACCGCGCCGCATACAGGTAACTGTCGCTAAAGGGATATTTGAAGATACGGGCAGCAAACTTCCGAACATGATCAGCGGCTTTTTATACCTGGCGGAACCGGTAGATTTGCCCGAAATCGGTGTTACCATAAGCACGCTGATCGTGGATCTGGACGGAGAGACAACGCGCGTCGACGGTCGGGTGAGATCAGCCCGGGAAGCGCAGAATCTGATGGGCAGTCTGTCCGGTTTCAGCTTCAAAAATGCGACTCTCCGCGCCGGGATGTTCATCGAACTCAGTGATGCACCGACAGAAATAAAGATGGCAAGCGCCGGCACTCTGCCGAACTTTGTCTACAAGCAGTTCTACTTTAAAGGCGTGCATGATGTGGAGATCAAAATGAACGCCACAGCCGAGGACGAGTACTTTATCGGCCTCTATGCCGACGTTTACATGAAGGCACCGCTGGAAACCTTAAACAACGAAGGTATTCTCTGCGAACCTTTCATGGCGTCTTTCGATTTGAACGGACAACTGTCGGGGCAGTTCTCCAGTCCGACGGGAGAAGGATACGATGACGGTCAGTTCCTGCAGCTGATCGTTCCCGGAGGTGCCGGATTAAAGGTTGACTTCTTCAAGTTCCGCATGCAGAAGGGAGAAATTACCGCCAACGACGGAAGCATTCAGGGTGACTTCATTCTGCCTTTCGAGAAGGCCACATACAAAGGTGCGGGGATTCCGGCGAAGTATGTCGGCGGACGACCGGAAACCAACGAGATGGATGCTTTGGAGAAGAAAGGGAGCGACAGCTTGAGCGGTAAGGAGCGCTCCGCCTTGGAAGAGTCGATGCTGAAATATGCTCAACAAATTCAACGCCGGGGACTGCTGGTTCTGCCGACCGATACGAAACTGCATTATCACTGTGCCAGAGCAATGTTCGATCTCAAAGAAGGCTGGATGGGCAAGGGATTTACCGCCGATAACCTGAGCATCGCCGATCCCGTGCGTATTACGGAGCGGAGTCTGGATACGGAAAAACAGCGCGAACAGGCCATCGTTCTGACACCTGAATTAGTGGCGCTCGATCTGGATCGGGAGAGTCATATCCCCGCCGCGGCGGAAGGCGAAAACCCCGCAGATGTGCGGACGCCGAAAGAAACGCAAGAGGACTTCTGGGTCGGGGCGATTGTCCGAAAAGGTAGCCTGGCTCTGCCGGCCGACTTTGTCAAAGCCAAAGACGGTAAGCCGATCAGCTTTGAGCTGGTTCCGGGCGAAATGATCTACGATCTGAACGGATTCAATTATCAGACGTATCTGTACAACGATGAAGGCGCGCCGGCGTCGTTCGGTTCGGCCCTGGGCGGATTCGAAGACGTGACGGTTTACAACTGCCTGTTGGATATGTACGCCAACAAAATCAATCTCGAAATCAACGCCAAGGTCGCGTTGGAGATGTTTAACAATAAGGAGGTTAACGTAAAGCTCTACACCAACAAGGAGGATAATGCCGATCGCAAGGCGGGCGAGTTCGTCTGCTCCGTGGCTCCGACCGAACTTGAGGGCGCGCTGGGTAAGAACACTTCTGTCATAATCAGTAGCGGCTTCCTGGAGCATGAGGGCATGCGTTTTGCCGGTTCGTTGCAATTGAAAACAGGTGAGGTGCAGACGGATCAGGAGTTGCGGTTCACCGATATGATCATACCGGCGAAGAAGTGGATGACATCCGAGGCGCACAATCCGCAGGGTAAGATAGCCTCCGCGACAATGTCGTCGCCGGTGCCGATTAAATTCCAGGGCTTTGAGATGCTGATTCGCAATGTCAAATTAGTGCATCAGGATGACGGTGAAAAATCAGATCCTAAGGAAAAGACGCATCTGGTTCTGGCCGGTTCCACGGTTCTCTCGGAGACAATACCGATCGGGCAGGAAGCGACCGACGAAGTGATCATGGAATACTCCAAAGCGACCGAGGCGGAGGAGCCCAAGGTGATTTACGACGAGTCGTCGTCGGTGCTGAATGCTTCCTTCGACGGCTGTATCGACGTCAAGGGCGTATTGGTGCCGAAGCCGGTTGAGGACGGTCAGGTGCGGGCGGCCAGCGCCGAAGCTCTGCTAAAGAGCCGGACGCCGCCGAACGAGACCGCTCCGGGCGTCGCCCCGGTTTATGCCGGCGAGCTGAGCAAGCCCGGCACCACGCCCGGCACGATTGAGTTCGACACGTCGGCTCTCGACATGATTTTCCTGAGTCAACTTGAAGTACTGCCGGTGCATGTCAAAACCCGCTTCGGCTATGACTTAAACAACGAACGCTGTTACTTTGCCATCGGTATCGTACCCACGGAAGCATTCAAGACAATCCATTTCGGAGACAGCAAGCTGGAGGATTATCGCGGCATAGTCGCATCCAATATGGTTGTCGAACGTGATAAGAAAGAACACTATGTTTTCCCGCACGAACATGCGGCAATGGCAGCCTATATTGACGGGTTGAAGGTCAATACCGACGCTTCGGGTAGCTTTGCCGCGGCGGTCCGGGGTGTTATGGTGATTGAAGAACTCTTCCGAATCGAGGATTTATACTTCGGCTTTGAGCCCGGTCCCATCGTGAGGGCGGGCGGCGACGCATGCGCCCCAATCGATGTCTCCTCCATAGTGGGCAATGACGCATACCGAAAGATCGGAACGGTCGAGATTGTCTACCGTCATCCGGAGCGCCACTTCAGCTTTAATGTCAAATTGGACGACAACAAAGAAGTGCTGGGCGCGCAGG
>JAAZIX010000049.1 GCA_012800655.1 Clostridiaceae bacterium
ACCGATCATGTGCGCATTCACTACATTATTACAAAAGGCGGCGACAGCGCCAACATCGTACCTGATGATGTGCGGATGGAGTTTGGGGTACGCGCCGCTACGGTTGAGACGATGCTCAGCGTGAACGAGCGCGTGAACGCGGCTATCAGGGCGGGAGCCGCTGCTGTCGGCGCACGGGTGTTTATTGATGATTCGGCGGGAGCGTATCTTCCCTGCCATCAATCCGCCGCTTTGGGGCAAATTTATCTTGAGAACGCGCGGGAGATCATCGGCAGCACAAATACCGAAGACTGCTTTGGTGTGCACCGCGGTTCTTCCACTGATTGCGGCGATGTCGCCTCGCTACTGCCGCTACTGCATCCATATTTCGGCGGCGCGGACGGCGAGCCACACGGCGCCGATTTCGAGATCGTCGATGATGAGGCCGCTTATGTTCTTCCCGCCAAGCTGGCAGCCGCGACCGTGATTGATCTGCTCAGTGATTCCGCCGCTGAAGCAAAACGTATAAAATCCGATTTCCGGCCGGCTTTTACAAGCAGAGATGAGTACCTGCGACTTTTTTCTTCTTTGAGTCGGAAATGTCCTGCCTAAAAGTTTTCTTGTTGACATCGTCACCATCTTTCTAAGCTCCTCAGGGGGAAATTTTGAAGGACAAACGTCTTTCTCAACTTTTGACATTGCACCAACGATCGTTAAATTGCTGGGCTGCGAACCGGCGGAGGAATGAAAAACCCACAACAGATACTAATTTTTATAAAGATGAGGAAATCATGATGCCGTTTGGCGGGTATAAAGCTTCCAGGCTTGCTATAATGGTTGAATCCCTGGCGGGAATTTTTTCCGGAGCCGCACTTCTCAAGGACGTACATGCTTGGAATACCGATCCGGAGAATAATGGCTATGGAGGATAAACAATCATGAGCAAATTACTGGAACTGAAGGAAAAACTAAAAGCTGTCCACCCTGTTCTGGGCACAACAATCGTAAATATAACCTGGTCCGGTCTGGCCCAGGTTATGGCGTCATTCTCATTTGATTTTTTGGTGCTGGACGGAGAACATGGTACTTTGTCCACCGAATCATTCGAGGAAATTCTACGCATTTGCAGGCTCTGCAACCTTCCGACGGTCTTCAGAATTCCTGATGCGCTACCTCATCTGATCTCCAGGGCACTGGATATGGGTGCCGACGGCATCATGATTCCACGTGTAGAAAGCCTTGCACAAGTGAAAACAGCCGTACGTGCCGGGCGATATTTTCCACGTGGACGTAAGGGATGCGGCGGCTTCTCTAACTTTCGTGCTGAGGACTGCGGAAGCATTGAAGCCTATAACAACAACCGTCTGATCTTTGTCCAGATTGAATCTTATGAAGGCTTAGCTGTTCTACCTCAGATTTTGGATGAGTATCGGGATGAAATTGCATGCGTAGTTATCGGCCCATATGATTCGTCTATTATGGTTGGAACACCACTGGACATTACCAGCGACACTATGCTCAAGTACATTCGAGATGTATTCAATGTCTGCAAGAGCTATAACATATCCTGTGGAAGCTTTGTCGATAACGCAGACATGATTCCTCATTATAAACACCTTGGCGCGAATGTATTCTGGACAGGAACAGATCTCTCACTTCTTAGCGAATGCTATCAGAATCTCTGCAATGCATTTAAGAGATATACAGAAGGATCTGTTTAAACGGATCCGGATTAATTGATTCCAATTGGTGCCGGTCGGAAACCGAACACCCGCCCTGCCGTGCACGTAAAAATGTGCACGTAAATTTGACACTGAATCAAAAAGCATGTTATTATACTCGTTGCGCTTTTGAATGAGCGGCTGGAGGAAAATATGGCTAAGTGTGAAATATGTGATAAATCCACAATGTACGGGCGGCGGATCAGCATTACCCGTTCACAAGTCTCGCGTCGTGCGAAAACGGAACGTCAGCCCAATATCCGCAGAGTTCGCGTCATGGAGAACGGTACTCCGCGTCGGCGCAACGTCTGCGCCCGCTGCCTGCGTTCGGGTGCCGTAACCCGCGCCTAATCGACTGAGTTCCCGTACCGACGTCGACAGTACGCCCGGCAAACGTGGGCGGAAAGAAAAACAATGACCGAAGCGGCGAAACATCGCGACTTCGGTCTTTTTGTGTTCAAATATGTATGTCCGGCACGAATGTCAAACATATGTAAAACTGAGTTCTACTCTACCTAACGATTCGCAGGATTGTACACCTTGGCAATAATGCCCAAGGCCTCGTCAAGCTGTGCGTTCGTGTGCGTGGCTGTGTAGGAGGTGCGGAGCAGACAACTGTCTTCGGCAACGGCCGGGGGCATTACCGAATTAACGTAAACACCGGCATAGAACAGGCGCATCGCCATTGACATGGTCTCAATAACATTGCCCGTGATGATCGGGATGATCGGCACGAGATCGTTGCCGCTCTCGTAGAGCTTTACACCCGGCAGAGCGCTGAGCTTTTTCTTCATATAGGCGGCTATTTCGTTGAGACGGGTCACGCGCCACGGCTCCTGCTTGAGGATCTCCAGCGCCGTCCGGGCAGCGGCAACCTGTGCCGGCGGAATGCTCGCACTGAAGATAAACGGACGCGACTTATGACGCACATAGTTCATCGCCACAGCTTTGCCGGAGATGCAGCCGCCGAGCGAGGCCAGCGTCTTCGAGAATGTGTTCATGATCCAGTCGACCTCATCCTCGAGACCGAAGTATGCCGCGGTGCCGCGACCGCCGGGCCCTAACACGCCCAGAGCGTGCGCGTCGTCAACGAGGATCTCGGCGCCGTACTTTTTCGCCAGTTCGACGATGACCGGGAGATTGCAGATTTCGCCCTCCATGCTGAATACGCCGTCGGTGACGATCATGATGCCGCCGGTGCGATTGACGTTGGCGTTCTTGAGCAGGCGCTCGAGATCGTCCATGTCGCTGTGGCGATATTTAAAGGTTCTTGCGAACGACAGCCGCGTGCCGTCGACGATACTGGCATGATTCTGCGAGTCGGACAGGATTACGTCGTTGCGACGGGCCATACAGGAAATAATACCCAGGTTGGATTGGAAGCCGGTCGAAAACGACACGCATTCTTCTTTGTTCAGGAAGTCGGCGATCGCTTCTTCCAGTTCCAAATGCGAGGCCAGTGTTCCGTTCAACAGGCGCGAACCGGAACAGCCGGTTCCGTATTGTTCTATAGCCTCGATTGCCGCCGCCTTGACGCGCGGATCGGTGGTCAGCCCCATATAGTTATTGGAGCCCAGCATAATTATGCGCCGCCCGTCCATCTGCACTTCGGTGTCCGGCGCGCTGGTCAGGGCATGGAAATACGGATAAATTCCCGCAGCCTTTGCCTCCTCCACATCGGTGTACTCTACGCACTTGTCATACAAACTAAACCTGTGCTCCATTACTTGTGCCTCCTTGCGTTTTCTTCGCTGTTCACGGCGGTTTTCCGTCCTTTACTTTGTCTACGCCCCAATTCGCCCGTTCATTGCCTCGGCGCCTTCCAGGCACTCCGCCCCCCACTGGATCAATATATCCGGATTCACGCTGTACATTATAACCGAGGAATTGATTTTGGGCTACTGACCCCGGTTTTTGTCAGTTTTGTCGGCATTTGTCCACACCTTTATCCGGACCGCCTGCTCGCGCTCAATGTATGTAGGGTACGCCGCAAGGGTACGCCGCTGCAAGGGTACGCGCCGCAAAACGCGCCGCAAAGGTACGCCGCTACTTTGCCAGGACAGGCACTTTTCTGTATAATATTCTTCAACAATGTCCCTTGCCCGGGGTCGGTTGCGGGTTCTGTGCGATGTGGCCCATGAACCCTGTCAGGTCCGGAAGGAAGCAGCAGTAAGTGGCAACCCACAGGTGCTG